>JBBSXQ010000043.1:0-4879 GCA_038045725.1 Nanobdellota archaeon
TGAATTAGGAAGATTTATAGACAGATGAATAAGAGAGAGTAAGTTCATAGAGTTGGATAAGCTTTGTATAAAAGAAGGGAAAAAAGTATTGACTATCTTTATAGATATCTACACAATGAATGATGACGGAAATCTAATGGATGCAGCAGGAATAGGTGCAATAGCTGCACTAAAAGATGCGAGAATACCTAAATATAATGAAGAGGAAGAAAAGGTTATGTTTGGGGAGTTTTCAGATAAAAAAATACCTCTCTCAAAAAACCTACCAATACCTATAACTGTTTATAAAATTGGAGAGGGAATACTTGTTGATCCAATTAAAGAAGAGGAAGATTTTTGTGAAACAAGAGTTACAATAGGTGGTTCAGATGGAACAATATTCTCTATTCAAAAAGGAGAATCAAAACCTTTAACAACAAAAGAATTCAATGAAGTATTAGACATATCTGAAAAAGCTTGTAAGGAAGTATATAAAAAGATACAAAAATTCATAAAAATATAAGAAAATGGAAATTGAAAAATTCACTAAATATGAAACAGCCAGGATTCTCGGGGCTAGAGCACTGCAGATATCAATGAATGCACCTATACTAATAAAAATCAGCAAAGAGGATTTAGAAAAAATAAGATATGACTCTATAAAAATAGCTGAAATCGAGCTTAATTCAGACATTCTTCCAATAAGCATAAAGAGACCTTTTCCTAAAAAGAAAGAAGAAAAACTAAAAAAGCCAAAAGAAGTGAAAATTGAAGATAATAAAATAGAAGAAAAAGAGATTATTGAGGAACAGGAAATTGCAAAAGAAGGGGAGATAATGGAACTTGCAAGTCCTGAGGATGAGACAGAAACAGATGTTGCTGAAGAATCTGCCGGAGAGGAATAGTTCTTAATTTAGTTCTACCTTAATAGTCTATTAATCAAAATAAAAAACTTTAAAGTTAAGCAGTAATAAGTTACTAATAATCTAATAAAACATATTGTTTTTGACATTTAAAGAAAATTATATAAACTTAGTTTAGTTTTTTTATTCATGGTCTTAATAAAAGAGGTATCAGCAAAAACAATATCTGATTCTAGAAAAGAAAAAACAATTCTTGTCAGTATAAAAACAAATGCTGGAAATTTCTCTGCGAGCTCTCCGAGTGGGAAATCTACTGGAAAATACGAATCAAAACCATATAAAAAAAATATATTGGAAGACATAAAATCAGTAAATAGTTTAAAAAAATATTTCACCAGTGAGAACATAGAAAATTTTGATGATTTAAGAAGAGTGGAGGATATTGTTGATGGACATATTGGAGCAAATACTCTTTTTGCACTTGAATCAGCTGTTTTAAAGGCTCTTGCAAAAAAACAAGATAAAGAAATATGGCAACTCATAAACACACAGGCAAGAAAATTTCCACGCCTTGTAGGAAACTGCATTGGTGGAGGAAAACACTCAATCAGTGAAAAAAAACCAGATTTTCAGGAATTTTTGCTCATACCTAATCTTAAATCTGTAAAAGAGTCTTTTGAATTGAATAAAAAAGCAAAAAAAGAGGCAGAGTATCTTCTAAAAAAAATTGATAATAAGTTTGATTCTAAAAAAGATTATGAAGATTCCTGGATAACCTCTCTTAATGAAAAAGAGATTCTTGAATCATTAAAAAAATTAAACAATCCTCTTGGAATTGATGTCGCATCATCAACATTCTATAAAAGAAAAAAATATCACTATCAAAATCCTAAACTAGCAAGAACAAGAGATGAACAGATTGAATATTTGGGAAATCTTATAAAAAATTATGATATATTTTACATTGAAGACCCTTTTGATGAAGAGGATTTTGAATCATTCTCAAAAATTCTGAAAAAATTCCCAAACTCACTTATTGTTGGAGATGATTTAATTGTAACAAACCATAAGAGACTTGAAAGAGCAATAAAAGAAAAAAGCATAAATGCTGTTATTATAAAGCCCAATCAGTGCGGTTCACTCCTAGAGGTAAAAAAAGTCTGTGAGTTAGCTAAAAGAAACAATATAAGACTTGTTTTTTCTCACAGGGCTGGAGAAACAGAGGAGTCAATTCTTGCTGACCTTGCATTTGGATTTCAGGCTGATTTTTTGAAATGTGGCATAACTGGAAAAGAGAGAGAGGCAAAGATTAAGAGACTTATAGAAATAGAAAAATCCCTTGAATGAATTAATTTACTTTTGATAAAAACCTCATGACTTCAAACGTGATTGAAGTTTTCACTGGGTTTATAAATATCTTAATTCTATATATTTTATGGATGATAAATTTATAATGATGGGTATTGACGATGAAAGGTCAAAGAAAGTTGCAGAAATATTGGGAAATAAAACATGCAAAAAAATAATTGAATATCTTGCAGACACAAAAGAAGCAAGTGAAAAAGACATATCTGATGCTTTTGGAATTCCGATAAATACTGCAGAATATAATTTAAAGAAACTTATTGACTCAGGCCTTGTTGAAAAGACAAAAAACTTTTTCTGGAGCTCAAGAGGAAAGAAAATACCTATGTACAAAATATCAAGAAAACACATTGTAATCTCTCCAAGATCTACAAAACCAAACATAACAGCACTAAAAACAATACTTCCAATAATTGCAGTAGTGTTTCTTCTTATGCTTTTCTTATTGATAAAAGTAAAAGATACACCAACAGAACAAAATATTAACATAAATAAGTTCAATTCTCTTAGTGAAATAAATGATTATGTAAAAAAGAATACTCTAAAATCAGATAATTTTGGATTATTTGAGAATTTTGCAGCTAAATCAACAGATAGTGCAATAACAGGTGCTTCTGCAGAGTCTGGCTCAGGAGCAACAGATTATTCTACAACAAATATACAAGTTGAAGGAGTAGATGAAGCAGATATAATAAAGAATGACGGAAAATACATTTATCTTGTCTCTGGAAACAAGGTAATTATTGTAGATGCTTATCCTGCTGATAGTATGAAAATAATAAGTGAGATAAACCTAACAAGCAACGAAAATTTAGGTGAGATATATATAAATGACAATAAGTTAATATTATTTTCAAGAGAGTATAGGCAAACAGGAAATAGTGGAAATGAAAAAGTAGTTAGCAATAAGGATATAGCAATTAGTAAAATTGCGTGTCTTGGATGCATACATAATGGAGAGGAAATATCATCAGTATATGTATATGACATCTCTGATAAAGAAAATCCAAAAGTTGAAAACAAGATATCTGTATCTGGAAATTATATAAATTCAAGAATGATTGATGATTATGTCTATCTTGTTACAAATAAGTATATTCAGAGAGATAATATTGTTCTCCCAACAATAGTTAAAAATGAGCAAACAGTAACATCCTCTCCTGAAGATGTCTATTATGTAAATAATGTTGAAGATGTGTCTTTTAACTATGTAACAATCTCTGCATTAAACATAAAGAATAGTGAGACATCTCAGAAAACAATAGTTGCATGATATACTAATAATATCTATGTATCTAAAAATAATATATATCTAACACAAACAGCATATCCTTCCTGGTATTATGAATCTACTGAAAAAGAAAAAACACTTGTATACAAGATTTCAATAGACAAATCTGACATAAATTTTGAAGCAAGCGGTGAAGTTCCTGGACATATCTTGAACCAGTTTTCAATGGATGAAAATGAAGATTACTTCAGGATAGCTACCACGACTGGAGAGATTTGGAATTCAAAAGAACCGTCAAAGAACAATCTTTATGTTCTTGATAAAAATCTAAATATTACTGGGAAGCTTGAAGGTTTGGCTTCTGGAGAGAAAATATACTCTGTAAGATTTATGGGGGAGAGAGCTTATATTGTAACTTTTAAGAAAACTGATCCTCTTTTTGTTATTGATTTAAGCAATCCTCAATCACCTGTTGTTTTAGGAGAGCTAAAAATTCCAGGATACTCAGATTATCTCCATTCTTATGATGAGAATCATATTATTGGAATAGGAAAAGATGCAACAGAGACAGAAAATGGTTTTGCCATGTATCAGGGAATTAAGATTGCTATATTTGATGTTAGTGATGTGTCAAATCCTATTGAGTTGCATAAAATCAGTATAGGAGACAGAGGAACAGACTCAGAAGCTCTTTACAATCACAAAGCATTTTTATTTGACAGAGAAAAAGAGCTTCTTGTAATACCTATAACTCTTGTTGAAAAAGAGGATAATAAAAATCCAGATGGTTTTGCATATGGTAGAACAACATTCCGGGGAGCATACGTCTATAATATAAATCTAGAAGAAGGATTTAAGCTTAGAGCAAGAATAACTCATCAACTTGAAAAGGAAAATAAGGTTCCTGCAAGCGAGGAGCCTATTGGAGCAACAAGAAAAGATTATAACGAAAATATCTGGACAAAACAGAGTGACGGGATGTGGATTATAGAAGGGAAAGATATTACAGGGGAAAAGATATGCAAAGATGAAGGTTATGGATTATACTGTTATTATACTGGAAACTCAATGTATAAATATGTAAAATACACTAATGAGATTATAGATAGTTTTCCTGGAGGAGCAAAATACTCCTGGTATCCTGATTACAATAGACAGATAAGAAGAGCAATTTACTTAGATGATATTCTCTATACAATTTCAAATAAAATAATAAAAGCGAATGACCTTGAGAGTGATAATGTTGAGGAAATTAACTTCATAGAACTTCCTTACTCAGAACAGATTTATTATAGAGGATATGCTGAAGCTAGTTCAGGAGTAGTTGAAGGAAATCCAGGAGTAGCAGAACAGCCAACATTAGCATGACATCCTCCCCACACTAAGGTGTGGGGTTTCCATGATGTGATTCTTGATTCAAGATATAATTTCTAACAGTTTC
>JBBSXQ010000044.1:0-1247 GCA_038045725.1 Nanobdellota archaeon
GAGTTTCACAAAAACAACATTATCTTTTACAGTTACAAGACTTTCTTTAGAAGTTATCTTATTTTCTTTTGCTATCTTAATTCCTTTTTCAAAATCAATAGTAATCTGTGATGCTGGTTCTGCTCTGTCAATCATTAAGCTTATTTGTTTTGCATATGCCTGTTCATAAATAACAGCTCCTGTTGATGATTTGTATACAAAAATTAAAAGAAGACCAAAAAACACAATAAAAATAATAACTCTTATAATTATAGGGAGTAGTATCTCCTCTGCTTTTTTATTATAAAAAAACAATCCTCTTTTAATCATAAATAAGACAATAAATGAAATGTTATAAATTTAACTAAGAAATGCTCTCAAGAGAGTCGCATCCAAGTTTGCTTATATCTTCGGAATCATAATCTGTTATAGATATACTTGTAAAATAATCTGGAGGATTGCCGTTTGCCCAATTGCTAATATATTGGACTGCTTTTGATCCTGCAAAAAAAACTGCTCCTGCAAATTGGGGCCCTGTAACAAAAGCTAATTTAAGAGATAATAATCCAACTAATCCTGTTCCAATCATCTGGTCGTATTTTGTTTCATAAAATTCTGTAAAAACTATTGCTTTTTCACTTGTATCTAAAACATCAATTTCTTTAGAAGAAAGAGATTCATCATAACGTTTTTTATCAGTTAAGAAGCTAAAATAAGAAATTTCTTTATTAGGGATGTTCTCTTTAATCAAATATTCAGAAGTTCCTTTTATATTTTTTAAATCAACATTTTTATCAAAATCAATTCTCGAGCATATAACACATAGATCTTTTGGTGGGACACCCTCTCTGGCAAAAACCTGAATCTTCCCCTCACCCATCATGGCCCAGCACTCTGCAAGATTATCAGCAAGAATCTTCTTTATCTCTTCCTCTGCTTTTGTTTTATCACTGCTTACCCTCATAGTAGTATAATCTTTTCCTAAACTATCTTCACACTCTCCTTTTCCAAACATCTTATTAGTAACACATATTTTATCTGTCTTGCATTTCAGAGGTGGAAGATCTTTTATATTCAGAGTATCAGGCAAAGTTCCTCTCATAATAACAGACTGGTGACATACTTCCTTATCAGACTGAATAGTCCACCCTATCTGTGCAAAAACAATTCCTAAAATTACAATTCCTGCAACTAACAAAACCATTGTCACAAGCATCTTTGAGCTCATCTCTCCTAATTTATTAATTTTCTTCATCTTATTTCACATA
>JBBSXQ010000045.1:0-9030 GCA_038045725.1 Nanobdellota archaeon
GTGAATCTTGGGTATCCAAAAGTCTAAAACAAACTCCACACTTTAGTGTGGAGTACACTCAGAGACTTTTTGATTTAGAAAACAACAAAGATATTCTTTTAAAGATAATAGATAAATTAAAAAAGACAGTTGAAGGTAAATTAACATGACAGAAAATTTTTTATGGCACGAGATTAGTGAGCAGGAAAAACAAGATATAAAAAAACAGGCTAATTCTATACTGGAAGATTTTTCTAAGAAACTATCTAAAATTGATAAAAAAATATCAGAGACAGTAATTGAAAGAGACAGTTGTACTAGGGAAGAGGGTACAGGAAAGCCAGATGAGATTGATAAAAAGATAATGTTTGACAATGCTCCTAATAAAAATAAAGATTTTATAATTGCAGAAAAGAAAAAATGGTAGAACATAAAGAACTAGATGAGCTAAGAAGAAAGATTAATCTCCTAGATGACAGGCTGAACGAGACTCTTAAGAAAAGAGTAGAACTTATCAAGGAAGTTGGAAGATACAAGAAAAAAAATAAGATGCCTATAAGAAATCTTGATAGGGAGGAGGAAATTATTCAGAAAGCAATAAGAAACAATATTCCTGAGAGACTTGCAAGAAAAATATACAATACTATTTTTGAAGAGGCTGTAAAGATAGAGGAGGGAGATTAAAATGACAACCTTCTCAAAATTACAAAAATATCTTGCAGAGATTGAAAAAAATGATAAAAAAGGAAACAAGATAAATTCTTTCTTGCAGTTAAGGCCTGAAAAAGAGTTAACTGAAGAGGCAAAGCTTATTGATGATAAAATTAAAAAAGGAAAAGCAGGAAAACTTGCAGGACAGATAATAGGAGTTAAGGCAAATATAAATGTTAGAGGACTTAACATAAGCTGTGCTTCAAAAACTCTTGAAAATTATAAAGCTCCTTATGATGCAACTGTTGTTAAAAGAATAAAGCAGGAAGATGGTCTGATAATTGGAATCTGTAACATGGATGAGTTTGCATGCGGAA
The DNA here is from genome assembly GCA_038045725.1 of Nanobdellota archaeon. Classification (GTDB taxonomy): domain Archaea; phylum Nanobdellota; class Nanobdellia; order Pacearchaeales; family GW2011-AR1; genus JBBSXQ01. Next base: position 1,008 of record JBBSXQ010000045.1, read on the forward strand.
GTTCAGGAGAGACAAGCGCGTTTGGTCCGACAAAATCTCCTGTAAATCCAGAGATGAATATTGTTGCAGGTGGGACAAGTTCAGGAAGTGCTGCCTCTGTCTCTGCTAATTTTTGTGATTTAAGTTTAGGAAGCGATACAGGAAGTAGTATTAGAATACCGGCAAATAATTGTGGAGTTGTCGGGTTAAAGCCAAGTTATGGAAGTGTTTCAAGATACGGATTAATAGATTTGAGTATGAGCTTAGACCAGATAGGTCCTCTAGCAAGAACAGTCTCTGAATGTGCATTATTATTTGATGTTATTAAAGGAAAAGATGAGAATGATTCAATAAGTTTCTATCCTGAAAAATTTGATTTAAATAAAATAGAGCAGATTCCAAAAAATATAACTATTGGTTTGCTAGATTTTGAAATAAAAGATAAGAGAATACAAAAACTAATTGATGATAAAGTTAATCTTGCTGCAAAAAAATACAACTGGAAGATTAAGAAAATAAAGATTTCTAATCTTGATTTAGCTATTGCAACATACTACCCTCTTGTTTATGTTGAATTTTTTTCAGGAACAAGAAGATTTGACGGAAGAAGATACGGAAAGAGAATTGAGGAATCCTGTGGTCCAGAGGTGTTAAGAAGAATTCTAGGTGGAAGCGAGATATCAAAAGCAGAGTTTAGCGGAAGATACTATCATCTTGCACTGAAGTCAAAAAAACTAATTAGTGACGGGCTTGCAAAGTTATTCGAGGATGTTGACTGCATTATCTCTCCTGTTATACCAAGACTTCCTCATAAAATAGGCTCTAAAATTTCAGTAGAAGAAATGTATGCTTATGATGCTCTTACAATTCATTATAATTTATACGGAAACTGCGCTATCTCAATTCCTTCTGGAGAGATAGATAAAATTCCTGTTGGAATGCAGATAGCTTGCGATAGATTTCAGGAGCAGAAGCTGTTTCAGATTTCTTACAGTATTGAGAAATTGTAATTATAGAAAGATTTATATATAATTTATAACTTATAATTTACATGAAAACAATAGCGTTAAAAGAAAAAACCTTTCATTTAATTAAAGAATTAAAAGATAGAGAAAAATCAAGTTCATTTGATAATCTGATACTATCTTTAATCTTGAATAAAGAGAATATTAAAAAAGATATGTTTGGAAGCTTAAAAGGCAAAACCAAAGGATTTACTAGAAAAGATAGAGAGGAGATAATGGGTGAGGATGAAAGATGGCAATAGTTTTTGATACATATGCTTGGATAGAATATTTTAATGGAACTAATAAAGGAGAAATAGTTAGAAAATACATGGGAGAGAATGAAATTTTAACACCTGTTATTGTTCTTTTAGAACTAAGTTATAAAGCTGATAAAGAAGGATGGAATTTTAAAGATTATCTTAAATTCATTAAATTAAATTCTGAAATAGTTGGTATAAATGAAAAATTTGTTTTGCTTTTTGGAGATTTTTATAATAAAATAAAGAAAAGTATAAAAAAAATTGGAATTACTGATATAATTATTTTACATACTGCTAATATAAATGATGCAAAAATATTAACTGGCGATAAACATTTTGAAAAAATTGATAATGTTATTATGTTATGATGATTTAAATTAGTAAGAAGTTAGATTAACTTTTCTTGATAGAGTTCTCCCATAATATTTTAAAATTATCTTTATAATTTTTAGAGATATCATCACTTTCAATTAAAATTGCAATAGGTGTTTCAGAAGACCATATCGTTATTAATATTTTATTATTATATATTATTGTTCCTGTTAATGAAACATCTTCTACTGGGAAAAATCTTATTTTTACTAAATTTAGTGATGGCCCTTTTTTTATTCGCTCTTTTGATTCTGGAACATTATTGTATATTATTCTCATAGGAATTTTTTGTTTTATTCTTTGTTTATGCCAATGTTCCATGAAAAAGGGAATTATCTTATAACTAACTCCAGAAGAACCATAAGTCAGAATTTCTTTTGGTTTTTCCTTTAATATATAGGACATAGCAGATTTCATACCTTCTTTATTTTCAAATACTTCTATTTTGACTTTCTTTTCAGGGATATTTTTCAAGGAAATTAATTTGGAAATTATTTGTCTTAAAGATTCTTCTTCTATTTTCTTTTTTTCTTCAAAGATGTCAAGTATTTTTTGAGGATCTACTGCTTGAAAATATTTTTTCCCAGATATTATAGTGTAAGTAATAAAACCTTTATTTAGGAGAATTTCTAAATAATCATAAATTGAAGAACGAAGAATGTTTGTTTTTTTTGCTATATGATTAGCAAGTTGAGTACCTTCTTTAAGAAGAGTTATATAAATATTAATTTCTTTTTCTTTTAGACCAATTTCTTCTAATGATGTAAAACCCATAATAAATGGAAATTATTTTACTTTATAAATGTTGTGGAAATATCCACAGCATAATTTTAAATACTACTTCATTATTACTATCTAATGACAAATAAAATAAAGGATAAACAAAAAGTGAAATGCAAATTGTCCATATATGGAACGTCATATATAGAAAAAGAAAAAGTCTTAAGACTTTTGCTTAATTACAATTCTGATAGTTTTCCAGTTAAAAATATGTTTAATTCTTCTTTTACAAAAGAAGGAAGAGATTTTTTAATACAGCTTCCAGAGATTAATGGAAAGTTATCTGCAGAAAGCACTAATAAACAAAGATCATTAGCTATGTATCATAAAACAAGATTTGATAATGGTTATTCCTTATCTGGGGATTTATATTTAAAAATTAATCCAATTTATGATTTTCTAAATGGTCTTTTTCAGAGAGAATATATTCCTACAAAAGATATTTTAGACATGATAAGAAAAGGTGAACGTAAAACATTAGATTATAGTATCTCAGATGGATATTCTATAAGAAGAACTGGTATGAAAGTTACAAAAACATTTAAGAATTGGGATTATTATATGGATATTAAAAACGGAAAATTAGAATTTTTGAATCTTATTATACAAAATTTAAATTTAAATAAAATTGAAAGAAATATTTATTCTTCTAGTCCTTTAATTTCATATAAAGGAAAAATATCTAAGTCTATAGATGATTTAATTATTAAAACAATGAATAAATGTTCTACAGATCTAGATGATTCAACTAAATGTTTAGAATCTTCAACTGAAAATAGTGGGGGGTTTACTTATCCAAGATGTGATGAACCAATTTATACTGTCAATCAATATAGAGATTATCTATGGGATTAATAAACAAGATGAAAGACCTTACATTTATTCTTCTTAATTTCTTAGATACCCCATAGCTTGCTGTGGGGAGTTTCACAACTGGGCGTGAAATTACAGAGAAATTCATAGAATTTTATAATGCAAATGATGGAAAGTTTATGAGGGAATTTATTAATTCTATGATAAAGGCATTTAGTAATGTTAAAGGAAAAAAGTATAGTAGATCAAGAATTTTAAAACAACTTGGTAAAATAGTTGAAGTTTCTGATATTACTCAAAGAAACGGCGGTTCTTATGAGGCCACATCCTTAGAAGCATCATTATATGTAGACAACGATTTATATGAACCAGATTATCCTATAACAACTTTTTATAGAAGCGTAGTTAATTCTATAAGAAGTTAAATTAGTTCTACTAAACCGCATTAATGTTACTTTTGTATCTTTGTAATGGTGTAGAGTATGCCATTCTCTTTCATTAATCTGTACACCAAAACCTTTTGTTGTCATGGTAACATAATTACGGTTAAGCACACAATATTTTTACAACAAAAACCTTTAAAAGTTGCTCTTGGTTTTTTCCTTTATGAAGATAGGAGATATAGAACTTAAATGGCTAGGGCATTCTGGATTCTTAATTAAAAATTCAAAAATAATATACATAGACCCCTATAATATCAAAGAAGATAGTGAAAAGGCAGATATAATTCTCATAACTCACAGTCATTATGACCACTGCAGTGTTGCTGATATTTCCAAGATAATAAAAGATGGGACAAGAATAATTCTTACAGCAGACAGCCAGAGCAAGATAACAAGATTTACTATTCCTATAAAAATAGAGGTTGTAGAGCCAGGGCAGGAATTAATTTTAGGAGATATTAAGATATTTATGACTTCAGCATATAATATTGACAAAACTTTTCATCCAAAGAATGAGGGATGGGTAGGTTATCTAATAAAAATGAATAATATTTTAATTTATCATGCAGGAGATACAGATGTAATTCCTGAGATGCAGAAACTTACTGGACACAAACACAAAGAGAAACAATTCATAGCTCTACTTCCTGTTGGAGGAAGATTTACAATGAGTCCAGAAGAGGCAGCAGAGGCTGCTAAAATTCTAAAACCAACTCTTGCAATACCTATGCACTACGGAAGTGTTATAGGAAGTGATGAAGACGCAAAGGAATTTTGTGAACTTTGTAAAGAAGAGGGAATTAAAGCAGAAATTCTCGAGAAGGATTAAAAAATTTAAATTTTTTCATCAAATCGAAAAATTTATATATGTGATATCACATTATACACATATAAAGAGAAGTATAAAAATGCCTAATATAACTCTATCAATTCCTGAAGAGATCCATAGAATGATGAAGCTTCATCGTGAAGTTAGATGGAGTGAAATAGCAAGAGCAGCAATAATTGAACAAATGAAGAAATTAGCTTTAATGGATAAAATTGCATCCAAAAGTAGACTAACTCTAAAAGATATAAGCGATATAAACAAAAAAGTAAAAAAAGGCCTGCATTCTAAGTTAAATGAATGAAAGTTGTTATTGACACTAATATTCTTATGGCTGGTTTAATTAAAGATTCAATAGTCAGGGAAATATTAATCTCTAGAAATATTGAATTTTTCTTACCAGAAAAGGCTATAGAAGAAATTAGAAAATATCAAAGAGAATTATGTAAAAAAGCAGAATATACTAAAAAAGAGTTTGAAAGACTTTTTTCTTATTTATTATATAATCTAAAGATAGTTTCCAAAAATAAAATTAAACCATATATGAAGAAAGCTGAGAAAATAATGGAGAAGATAGATGTTGATGATTCTTCCTTTATTGCTACCTGTCTTGCAATTAATGCTGATGGAATTTTAACATTTGACAAACATTTTAAAAGACAAAATATAATTAAAGTTTTGAATATAAAAGAAATTATTAAATTTATTTAAAATGCCTGATGATATCTTCCAGAGACGCAAAAAAGACACCTTATCTAAATCAGATAGGTCTTCAAAAAAGAGCATTGATAATAACATTTCTTTTTTATGCAATAAGATAAATTCACTAAGAAATTACTATACTACAAGTTCTTGTTCAGGTAGAATTATCTTAATGATTGACCAAGAAAAAAAAGGGGAAGGACTTTTTTTAAAAAACTATCATGATTTAATCAGTTTAAATCAGTTAAAAAAAGATTTATCTGAAATTAAGAATAATAAAAAATATAGAAATAAAATAGTTAAATTCAAACAAGAACCATGTATTATCCATATAGTTTGCAGGAATCTTGAAGATGCTGAAAAAATGCTCGATAATGCTCAATTATCTAGTTGGAAAAGAACAGGAATAATTGCAACAGGAAGAAGATTTGTTGTTGAAATGAGTGGGACAGAAAAATTAGAATTTCCAATTATAGATAAAAATAAAATATTAGTAAGTGATGATTTCTTAAATTTAATTATTGAAAAGAGCAATAATAATTTGAAAAAAAGTTGGGAAAAAATAAAGAAATTATGGAAATTACTATAATATAGATTATTTTATAAATATCTTCTTCTTATTATTTTTTATAAAATGGGTGATAACTATATTCCTAAATCTTCTGGGATGTCTTATGACGAGACATATAAGTCTGAAAATTTAAATAATAAAAGATTCATAATTCTTTTTTTAATTATTATTTTAGTAGTTGCAGGATTAATTATATTTTTTCTTTTTTTCTCTACAGAAACCCTTTCAGAAGATAATTTAAAATCAGGAACTTCTGTAATTACTCTTTCAAAAAATAATTTAAAATCAGGAACTTTTATAATTTTAAAAGAAGAAAAATCAGTCAAATTTGATTTTAATAATGAAGAGCACGAACTTACAGTAAATTCTCTTGACACTAATTCTGTGAATATAACTATTAAAAGTGATATAATCAAAGATACATTGAAAGTAGGAAATACCTTAGAGTTTAATCTAGATGGAGATAATTATTATGATTTAAGTGTAAAACTTAAAGATATTAAAAATGAAAAAGCCTATTTATTTATCAAATCAATTCATAAAATAATTTGTGAGGAATATTGGGATTGCACTGATTGGTCGGATTGTATAGATGAAACTCAGACAAGGATATGTAATAATTTAGGAAATTGCAAAACTTTAAATGAAAAACCAGATGAAAGTCAGAGTTGTATTGCAGGAAATCTCAATTGTTCAGACAAAGGATATAATCTTTGTAATAATACACAAATTTGTAATGGAACAATATTAAACTATTTTGGTGCACAACAGTGTTGCTCAGGAAGTTGTTATATCAATAATACTTTTGTTAATTCGACTATTATTAATTCTACTCTTTCATGTTCTAATAAGAATGGTTCTATTTGCACTATTTCCCAGATATGCAACGGGACTTTAATAAGTGCAAATGATACTAATAAATGTTGCTCAGGAAGTTGTTATATCAATAATACTTTTGTTAATTCGACTATTATTAATTCTACTCTTTCATGTTCTAATAAGAATGGTTCTATTTGCACTATTTCCCAGATATGCAACGGGACTTTAATAAGTGCAAATGATACTAATAAATGCTGTTCAGGAAGATGTACTCAACAGTTAAGATTTGAAGAAGAATTTTTTGATGGAAAAACAATAATTATCTATGCTCACCAGGATGATGATTTATTGTGGATGCAACCTTTTTGGAAGTATAGCAATAAGGTTATCGTTTCTGCCTATCCTCTTCCTAAATTTTATGAGGATTTAATAATTAGTAAACATCCTCAATACTATAGAAACAGCTGGATTAGAGCTTGGGGAGTTGTTTCAAATGAGACCTGGGCATCTGTTTATATGAATCAATCTGCGAGAGAGTATATTATAACTCTTGCTAATATAAAAATTAAATTAGAATCATATATTTCAGATCCTAATACAAAAAGAATAGTCACTCATAATAATTGGGGAGAGTATGGACATATTCATCATAGGATGGTTAATAAAGCAGTTAGAGATCTCGCTGTAAAATATCATAAAGATGTCTGGGTATTAAGTGCAAATATAACCCGTCAGAGTCCGACAAGTACAGTTGATACTGGAAGTTTTGGATTAAATTATGTAAATGCAACATTTAATCATACCCTTGTAGTTGAATTAAGAAATATTTATAGGAGTGTAATATTTAATAATCCCTCTTTTCCTTCTAATTGGAATACCTGGACATGGTATACTGGAGAGTATGATTACCCTTACGGAGAGAGAATGTTTGTTAGAATTGTGAATAATAGTACTGATTTAACTGTAAATAATACTGGAATTAAAAATCAAGTTTATAATATACCTGTTACAGGAACAAGTAGCAATTATGATTTGATTACTCTTGAGAAGATTTCATGATACCAAGATTCTTGGAGAAAACCACACATGTCAAGAATCTTCATAAATTCTGATTCTTGAGCACTGTTGAGAATTGTAAATTCTCAAAGCTTTAGTGTGTGGTGAATCTTAGGTACAAGAAAATCTTATAGATTTTCTGTTCAGAGAATCCTTCTGGAATTCTCTTGTATCCAAACCTAATGAATCAAAGATTCATTGGCCTAGAAAATTCCATTATAAAGAATTTTCTAGGAGTCTAAAACAAACTTCACACTTTAGTGTGGAGTAAACTCAGAGACTTTTTGATTACTTAATTTTCTAAAAAATAAAATATATCTTCCTGAAAAATTTTTAAACATCAAAAATTATCTAAAAATTCAATTCTTGTGGCTTAAAAATTAATACACTCAAGC
>JBBSXQ010000046.1:0-6170 GCA_038045725.1 Nanobdellota archaeon
TTTACCCTTCCAAAATTCTTCTGCTTCCTCTTCAAGATTATCCAGTCTGTAATAATAATCTGAAAACTCGTATAGATGTGCAAGAGCGATTTTACCAGTTAATATAGGGTCATCACCTGTAACATTAGTATTCTTATCAACTGTTCCGTGTTCAAGTTCAACATTCATTCCTATTCTAAATTGTTCAACATCAAACTTTTCCCACTTTACACCTAATTTCTCTCCTACAGCTTTTGCCTCTCTTGAAGAAAAAGATTTCTTTCCAGACATGATAAATTTAATCCTTCCAAGTTTATATAATTTTCTTTAAATGTCAAAAACAATATATTTCATTATATCATTAAATTAGTAATTTATAATTATTACTGCTTAACTTTAAAGTTTTTTATTAACAACCTAAATTCATCTGCGAACGAAGTGAGTATGTATTCTTTGTATAATATCATAAGTTAATAAAAAGAAATATTTTCTGCAACACAATCTATTGCTTTTTTCCAATCATCAAATGTTTTATTCATACCAGCACTATTCTCACTCTTATGATGAAGATAAAACTGATTTGAAAAATATTTTAAACTACACTCAATTATTTTCTGAATTGAAATTCCATCACTAGCTAAATCCTCTACTGTCTCTCTATCAAAGTCTGTTTTATCAAGTATTAACCTTGCTTCTTCCACACAAGAATCATAATTTCTTTCAGGATATGTAGAAAAAATTCTCTCTGCTAATTTTTCTTCTAGGAGAGAATAGTTAATTCTCCTCTGAGCTTCAAACCAGTTATATTCATCAGAGCATGACGGATTTTCATCTTTAACATTCTCTGCAATTCTTTCAATTAAAGAATATATATCAGAACCTTGTTTAGCATATTTAATATCTCTTAAAATTTTCAACATAAGTTCTCTCAACAGAAATTGGTTTTTAAAGCTTTGTAATTAATTTATCAAACGAATTTACAAGAATATATCTTTTTGACAACCTCTCTTCTTACTCCTAGACTATTAGCCCATCTTGCATAGGCATTCCATCCCTGAAAACTCTCTAAAATCTCCCAATTAGAAATTTCCATTCTCTTATACCTATCAACCTTTGCAAGCATTTTTTTGATGTTTCTTTTTCTCAATAATCGAAAATACCAATAATTCCTAAATCCAACAAAATCAATTCCTCTTGATAAAGAAATAATTTTTGATTTTTGAGAATGCAGTTCTAATTTTAATTTATCTCTCAAAAATTTATCAATCTTCTGCTTCCAAATTTTAAGTTCCATTTTAGAAGAATTTAAAATTACAAAATCATCTACATACCTTATGTAATATCTTGCCTTTAATTCATGTTTTACAAAATAATCTAATTCATTAAGGTAAACATTAGCAAAAAATTGAGATGTTAAATTTCCAAGAGGCATTCCAACATTTGTTCGTCTCCCAATTGGCATATTTTCTAATATTCTATTAATTAGCCAAATAACTTTTTCATCAATAATTTTTCTCTTAATAATCTCAATCAAAATTTGATGGTCAACTTCCTCAAAATAATGCTTTATATCTGCCTTTAGACAATATCCTTTTATCTGATTACTATTAAACAATCCTTTAATCTTGCCATTTCCAGATACTTTTCTTATAAATTGCTCAAATCTTTTTAAAGCAAACAAATTCCCTTTGCCTTTTCTGTTTGCGCAGGAATCATAAATAAATCCTTTTTCAAAAATTGGTTCAATTATCCTAATAATAGCGTGATGGATAATTCTATCTCTAAAAGCAGATTTTGAAATCTTGCGGGTTTTTGGGTCTCGCAAGATAAATATTTTTAGTGGCTCTGGTTTATAAGTCTGATTTTTTAGTTCTTCATGTAATTTAGTAATATTTTCCATTAAATTAGATTCAAATTCAATAACATAGATTTTCTTAGTCTTTCCTTTGCGAGCCTTCTGCCAGGCATGATTTAAATTTTCTATATCAATAATTTTAGAGTAGAGATTATTATATGTTTTAGCCATCTTAAATATCTTAGAAGCTAGAGCCATTCCAAAAGCACAGCCGTTGTTGTCGTTCCAGTTGTTGCCATTGACATTCAACCTGTTATTGTCCAGGTTCCTGCTGGAATTCAGACCAACAACCAACTATGTAGCCATTTACTTTAAAATAAAATCACCAATGCTTCATATTTCACTAAATCCATTTTCAATTACTTCATTGTTACTTAATGTCGCATTTGCATTTAATACCTTCTTAGGCATAAGCAAAAGGCGTGTGGCCCTAGCATAGCATAAAGCTAAACTAAGACAAACAAAAAAAGAGGTAGTTATTAATAAACTTACTTGTTTTTTTGCGAAGCGCCTTCGGCGCTTTTATTCAGCACCCCAAAAGCACAGCCGCCGTCGTCGTACCAGCCGCCACTGACACCCAACCTGCCATCGTCCAGGCCCCTGCTGGAACCCAGACCAACAACCCTCAAAACAGGTTCTCTAACATTATCAAATCCATAAATATTAACTTCTCTTTTGTAAAATTTAGGAGAAGCAATTTTTCTAAGATTTTTAGCTTCTTTTTCTTCAGTATGTTCTAAAATTCTTGCTAGTCCTCCTTGAGAAAAAGTATCGCAATCCTGAATTCCTCTCTCAAAAGAATCATAATCTGCAAAACCAAAGTCTTTTAAATTTTCTGCATCTGAAATAATATAGATATTACCATTGCCAACTTTCACTGGCTTAACTCCATTCAGATAAGACTTAAGAGTTTTTTCATCAATTATTATATTTCCTTTTGCATCTTTTGGAGGGTTTGCAAAAACACCTTCTGATGTTCTTACTATTCTTCCAGCTTGAAGCCATTTTGGGTCAAAAATCTGCGGCTTAGCTAGATTTCCAAAATCATAAGCAGCAGCAGAGATAGATTCAGATGTTGTTGGCTCTCTAAAAGATATTCTCTCTCCTGTCTGTGGATGGGAATAAGACTTTTGCATTTCTGTAATATTATTTTTTAAAAAATTAGGGCCAAAAGCAGGATATGATACAATTAAATCATCTTGCTTATGTGGAACTCTAAGTAACTTTCTCTGTTTAAATTCAGGCTCTTTAACCTTGATTATTCCATATTCTTTTTCTGTCATGCTTTTCATAGAAAATAAGTATTTATAAATCTTTCTATATTGTTGTATCTTAATAGGGGTTACTATTTTTGATATGAGAATAGAGTTAAACTATCAAAAAATTCAGAAATAAAAAACAAATTCTATTCAAGATATCTCAGTTTCTCAGACCCCTGTATTTTGCTCCAGAAGATGTTAATCCACGCATAGGTCTTTTTCTGTTTTTCTTATTGCAAATCCAGTTTATAGTATTATCATTTTGTATTTCAGGTCTTGATGGGTCTACAAGAATAACTTCAAAAAAATAATGAACACCATCTTTTCCAATAAGATAGGAATTTAATACCTCTAAATTAGTATATTTTCTAGCAGCTCTCTGTTCAGCTATTGTTTTGTAATTCATTATTAGATTCTTTCTTGTGTGAAGTCTCTTACTTCTTCTTCCTTTATTTGGACGAGACCTTTTGTGCCCTCCTCTTATAATCTTGACTCTCACAACAACAAACCCTTTTTTAGCTTTATACCCAAGAGATCTTGCCCTGTCTATTCTTAATGGTTTTTCAACTGCTTCAATAACAGGAGAATGTCTCCACTCTATCATTCTTAATCTTAATATTTTTTTGTCAGGCTTTTTCCATGCCTGTCTTATATAATGATACATTCCTTTAACCATTATTTACTTAGAAAAAGTTGGTTTTTAAAGATTGGGGTTTATTTATATTGGTGCGTTAATTGGTCTTAATTAGGATAAAAAAATTAAATTAAATCTTCTTCAAGAGTTTTCAAAATTTCAGGAGCAAGATAAATTTTATTTCTTTTGTATCTTGTATATAATTTTATAATATTACATTTCATTAAATAATTTAAACCTCGTTTTGTTTTAGGATAATCTTCGTCTAAATCTTCTTGAAGTTGTGTTATAAATGAGTAGGGTCTCTCAAAAAATTTATCTAATAATTTAAATGAAATAGGAGTGGCTTTTACATCCACTAAACGTTTTCTATAAGAGTTATATAATTTTACTAACTTTCTTACTTTATTTGATGTATTCGTCGCTACTTCAGTTACTCCTGTTAAAAAAAATTTAATCCACCTATTATAGTCTCCAGTTTCTCGAGTATTCATTAAAAGATTATAATAACTTTCTTTATGTCTTTTAAAATATGGGCTTAAATGTAAAATTGGTTCACTTAAAATTTTTGTTTGGATTAAATATAATAAAATTAAAGTTCTTCCAACTCTTCCGTTTCCATCTTCGTATGGGTGGATAGTTTCAAAATAATAATGAATCAATCCAGCTTTAATCAATCTCATAAATCCTTCTTCTTGATTAACATAATCAAATAAATATTGCATTAATCTTTCTACTTCTTTTTCCGATGGTGGAACAAATCTTGCATCCAAAACATCGTTTCCTTCAATCCAATTTTGTTGCTTTCTGTAATCACCAATTTTTTTATCGTGTCCTCTTGTTCCTTCAAGAAGAATTTGATGAACTTTGTTCAATAATTCCTTACTAATTTTATCACCCTTTTTTAAATCGGTCAAAGCATAATCTATTGCCCTAACAAAATTAACTACTTCCTTAACATTTGGATTTAGAATTTCTGGTTTTTTACTCCCAGCTTCACTCAAAAAAACATCCGTTAAAGAAACTTTTGTTCCTTCAATTTCAGAACTATCTACTGCTTCTTTTCTTAAGTAGGGTTCTACAAATAATTTTAATGTTCCTATCATTCCAATATTATTTATTAGCCCATGTAATTCTCCTAATGCTCTATTTGCTTCATTAGACATTTCAATTAAAGAAAGGTCATTACAAAACTCTTTCATATCAGGTAATTCTTCTGGAGAAAAATAATCAAATTCCATAAACTCTTTTCCAAACGTAGCACTTCTTCTTACTAATTTTCCAGCTTTTGCATTAAATTTTAGTAAGTTCATAAAGATATTCTATTTTGTTAGTATTTATACTTTTCTGTTTTTATGATAATAAGGAAAAACCTATTCATTAATAGTAGTTAATATATTAATAAGACAAAAAATAGTTTACATAAACGTTATATAATTTTTCTCTTATTAACGATTTTTAGTATAAATATTAATATAACCAAAAGGTTTATATAGTGGGATATATTAACATTATTAGGTAAAAACATTAATATGAAAAACACAATAATAAACTGCCCTCGATGTAAAAGTTCAGAAGTAGTTAAACGAGGATACTTTCAGACAGAAGCTCATGGAAAACAACAAAGGTATTTCTGTAAAAGTTGTAATAAGAAATTCATAGAACAAACTCCTTTTTACAGAATGAGAAATAATGAAAAGAAAATAACTCTCTGCATAGATTTATTTTATAGGGGAGTTTCTACAAGAAAAGTTCAAGAACACTTAAACGCATTTTATCCCCATAATTCTGACCACAGCAATATTTACAGATGGATAGTAAAATATTCAAAAATGGTTTCTGAATTTACAAATAGATTAAAACTAAATGTTGGCTCTGAAGCACAAACTGACGAAGTAGAGTTCCACAGAAGAAAAAGTCATAAATCAAAATTAGGAACTGAAAAGAATTTCTTTATTGATAGCATAGACCCAACAACAAAATTTATGATTTCTTCTGAATATATGAAAGACAGAAGCAGTAAAAATGTAAAAGCTGTGATGAGCAGAATAAAAGAAAGAACAGAATCACAAATTAAATTTATGACTACCGACGGATTAAGGGCTTATCCAAGAGTAATAAAAAAAGTTTTTGGGTATGATAATACTCAAGGAAAATTTAATGTTATCCACCACAGAAATATAGCGATTAAAGACGAGGGTTTTAATTATCCTATTGAAAGACTACATAATAATATTAGAGCAAGAACAAAAACTTTTCGTGGATTTCATGGCTCAATAAATTCTGCAAACGCCATAATGAAAGGTTGGGAAATTTATTATAACTTCATAACAAAACATCAGACGATAAACTGCTGTCCTTTTGAGTTGGCTATTCCTAAATTGAAAGATAAATTAAATGTAAATAATAAGTGGTTGGCACTTATCAATATGGCAACACAAAA
>JBBSXQ010000047.1:0-1566 GCA_038045725.1 Nanobdellota archaeon
ACAAACTAAATATATCACTAAAATATCCTCAAGATAAGGTTCAAGAATATTAAAAATCTCTTTTTTTATATTAATGGTTCTCTCTACTAAAACTATCTTTACTCTGTTTCCAAGCCACTCTCGCGGAAGCAAAACTCCCGCGCTGTTCCCCCATCTTAAAACATTCTTTATTATTTCCATGTTTATACAATGTTTAAACATTATTTAAATGTTTTGGTTTTAATCCTCTGCCCTTTTCGGACAGAGGATGTTTTAAATAAAAAATTAGAATTTAAGGAGTAAGTCTTTCTGTATCCCTAGGCAAAAATGTAACTTCTCTGACATTTTTAATATCTAACATTAACATTAAAAATCTTGTTGGACTAATTGCAAATCCTCCATGAGGAGGACAACCATATCTAAAGAAATTTAAATAATCTTTGATAAGATCAAGATTTATCTTTTTTTCCTTGGCTTGTTCTTTTAAAATATCATGCCTATGCTCTCTCTGTGCACCTGTTGTTACTTCTGTACCTTTCCATACTAAATCAAAACTTTTTGTAATATCTTTTGTTTCTTCTTTTTTCATATGATAAAAAGGCCTTGCAGACCAGGGATATTCTGTAATAAAAATAAACTCATGATCAAATTTCTTTTTTATTATTTCGCATAACATTTTTTCACCTTCTGCATCTAAATCATCCTTTGGTCCTTTATAACCATGTTTTCTTAATAATTTTTGAGCTTCTTCCATAGTTACTCTTGGAAATGGAAGTTTAGGAACTATAACTTCTGCACCAAAAACTTCTTTTATTTCTTTTCCATATTCTTCTTTTACTTTCCCCATAAAATAATTAATCCATTCTTCTTCGACTTTCATCACATCTTCATGAGAATTAACAAAAGAAACTTCCATATCTATCATTGTGAACTCTGTATCATGCCGTACAGTATGAGATGGATTTGCTCTAAAAACAGGTCCTATTTCAAAGATTTTCTCAAAACCAGAAGCCATTGCCATTTGTTTATAAAATTGAGGAGATTGAGCAAGATATGCTTTTTTACCAAAATAGTCTACACTAAACAATTCTGCACCCGACTCACTTGGAGAAGGCATAAATTTAGGAGAATAGATTTGAATAAACTCATTTTTGTCCCAATACTCCCTCATTGCTTTTTCCATGAATGTCCATATTTTAAAAATCAATAAATTTTTATTTCTTCTCAAGTCAAGCCATCGATAATCTAATCTTTTTGGAAATTCTGTTTTAGAGTAATCAGAGACATCAATAGGAAGGTCTTCTGCTCTACTTATTAGAATAAGCTCTTCTGGATTTATCTCTTTTCCTCCAGGAGCTTGTTTAGAATCAACAAGAGTTCCTTTTACATAAATGACAGACTCTCTTGAAATTTTATCCATATCCTTAAATATAGCTTCAGGAGTTTTTCCTTTAACCCCTGTAACCTGGATAATTCCTGAAATATCTCTTAAAAGAATAAATTTAATCTTGCTTAAGTCACGTGAGTTGTGAACCCAGCCTGCAAGTTCTACTTTTTTGCTCTTAGAGCTAAGAGCATCTCTGATTA
>JBBSXQ010000047.1:1576-1955 GCA_038045725.1 Nanobdellota archaeon
ATTTTTGTTTAATTTGCTTAAGTCTAACTTTGACATAAACAATCAAGAAAAAGTTTATTTATTAATTTAGTGGTTTATCACAAAACCATCTATTTTATACTTCACACTTTAGTGTTGGGTTTGTTTTTGTTTTGAGATTCCCAAAAATCTATATAATAATTACTACAACATTAATGTTGTAGATTTTTTTAAGGATTAAAGAGATTGTTAATTATTCTTGCCAAGCAAAACTTCTATTGCTTTATTGAATCTTACATCAATTTCTGCTTTTTGATTAGTTGCTTCTTGCTGTAATTTGGAGATATAGTCATCTAAATTTTTGCGAGTGCCTTCGGCACTGACAAGAACTACCCGACCATCGCCATTGGAATTAGCCAAA
>JBBSXQ010000048.1:0-6087 GCA_038045725.1 Nanobdellota archaeon
AAACAGGGCATAAAATAAGTTTGTTCTCTAATTTCTGCTGTTGTTCCTGTATGACATTAGCATCAAGAAGCTCTTTTCCTATTTTTTCTTCATTTTTTTCAAACTGACTTATTATTTCTGTTATTACTTCTTTTGCCTTGTTTATTACTTCTTCTTTTTTCTCAAAATTTTTCTTTGACTCTGCAATTGACTCCATTTTCTGTTCAAGATTTCTTGTTAACTGTTCATCTATTATTATAGGCGAGTGTTTTTCAAGAGAAGAAATTAAAGAAATTCCAAGAGGTGTTGCCTCTACACTTCTCTCCTTAACATATCCTCTGTCATAAAGTGTTTCTAATATTGCGGCTCTTGTTGATTTTGTTCCTAAATTTCTCTTTTCAAG
This sequence comes from Nanobdellota archaeon, assembly GCA_038045725.1. GTDB lineage: Archaea > Nanobdellota > Nanobdellia > Pacearchaeales > GW2011-AR1 > JBBSXQ01. Next base: position 383 of record JBBSXQ010000048.1, read on the forward strand.
TTCAGAGATAATTGATGCTTGAGAGTATCTTCTTGGAGGCTGTGTCTCTTTTTCTTCAATAGATGAGCTTACTATCTTACCCTCTTCTTTCATATCAGGGATTTCACTCTCATTCATCTTAAGAGGATATATCTCCATCCATGCTTTTTTATCTAGCGAAAACCCTTTAGCTGAAAAAGAAAGATTATCTAAAAAAGCCTTTACCATCTTTGTATTGATAACTGCATCTTCGCAAAAAAGAGCAAGAAATCTCTTTACAACTAATTCATAAATTTTTTTCTCATCACCTGAAAGCCCCTGTCCCCCCTGTCCTGTTGGGTATATTGATGGGTGTGCAGGATCTGATTTTTTTCCCTCAACAGGTTTTTCTTTTTTAATAAACTCTTCAACACCATACTGCTTCGCAAGTTTTTTTAGTATCTCTCTATAGCCTATTGATGCTGGAAGTTTCTGGCTTGATGTTCTTGGGTAAGATATTAATCCTGCAAGATACAATGACTGGGCAACTCTTAAAGTATTTGAAGGAGTTATTCCGTGAAACTTATAAGCTTCTGTCTGAAGTGTAGTAAGATTAAAAGGGGGATTTGGTGGAAAAATTTGCTTTGTTTTTTTGTTCTCTAACCTGACATTTTTTCCATTTAAATCTGAAAATTTTTTAAGTTCATCTTTATTAAAAATGTCTTTATCATGCTTAAGTTTAATCTTGTTTTTTCCATCACTTACATTTATAAAAATCTGCCAGTAAGGTTTTGATTTAAATGCCTGGATTTCTCTCTCTTTTTTAACTATGAGATTTAATGCAGGCCCCTGAACTCTTCCTATAGACATTATCTTAAATCTTCCTGTTGTTTTTATTGCATTCATTAAAGCTCTTGAGAGATTTATCCCATAAAACCAGTCAAGATAATGTCTTGTTTCACCTGCAATTGCCTGTCCCCAATTCAAAGTTGAAAATTTTTTTTCATAAGAATCATTTATCTCGCTGTCAGTAAGAGTAGAAAATTTCATCCTATTTGCATCTTTTTGACCGCAGATAAACCTCACAACATTAAGTCCTATAACTTCTCCTTCAACATCATAATCTGTAGCTATTGTAAGACTTCCTGCATTTTTTATTAAAATTAAAAGAACATCATAATACTTCTTTGTAAAATCATTTTTTTTAGCAATAAAATTAGGAACCCACTTAATATCAAATACTGGAAGTTTTGAACCTTGGACATTTTGTTTAAGAGTAAACAAATGCCCGACAGCACATGCTACCACTATTTTCTTACCATCTCTTTTAACTTCATAATAAGAAACACCCCTAAAATCTCTTCTAGTGGATTGCCCCAGTGCAGATGCTATCTTAAGAGCTGCCTGTGGCTTCTCTGTGATTATTAACTCATACCCATTATCCTTTAGTTCTATTTCTCTTATTGCTGATTCAGATTTAATCTTTTTCTTTGAATCTCTTTTCTTTTTTTTAATCTCTACTCTCTCAACTTTTTCCAGTGAACTTCTGTCTAGTTTAAGGTATTTTTTCTCAACAGAACTTCTTATAAATCTCCCATCTCCTTCTTTTACAGGGATTTCAATAGAGTGCTTTAAAAGCTCTTCAGGAATCTCCACTTTCTCTTTCTTAATTATAGTGTATTTCAAATCATCTTTACTAACTGGAAAATACCCTTCAGCAGTTGTTTCTTCTCTTGATTTTTTCTTTTTTTTAGGCATTTTTAAGTTAATCTGTTAAAATAACTGTGTTTTTAAGATTTTTAAGCTTATTCTAAACTACATAAAATGATATAAATAATATAACACTATGAATATCATGGGATTGGTAAAGCTTCTTAGGAAAGAAATAATATTACCTCTCTTGTTTTCTACATTTCTTATTCCTTCAAGCGTAAATACAGAAAAATACACTCCAAACCATGCTGTAATAAAAAATAACAATAAAATAGAAAAGTTAAGAGAAACTCCAAGAATAATTAAAATAAATGTTGCTCTTGATGGAGTTTCAAAAAGATATTCAGAAGAAATAATAAATTATGTTTCAGAATTATATACAAAAGAATTTAATATTTCATTTGAAGTTGTTGATTTCTATAAATATAATCTTCCAGATGAATGGAGAACAGATGTAGAAATGGAGAAAATAAAAAATTCCTTTAAAAAAGATAGTGATATTTATCTTCTTTTTTCAGGCACAGATTGGGATAATAAAAATGACTCTGGTAATTACTCTGTTTTTGGAGAGGCTCATGAAAGTTTAGGATATGTGTGGATTGAAACACACAATGAAAAAACTGATAAATCAAACATCAGCCATGAAATCGGGCATTTATTTGGATTAGATCATGATGATTCAGAAGATTCATTCATGCACAGGAAAATAGTTGGAAAAGTTTATTTTACTGATAAGATGAAAAAAGAAATCTTGGAAAATAAATTCAAAAGATGGAAATTCTCAGAAGATAATCTGGGAGGATAATCAAATACTAATTATCCTCCCTTTTCTTCCAATATTTATTACTTTAGTCTTTCCTATTTTATCTTCCATTCCCTCTGCCTCGTGAATATGAGAGTGTATTAAAAAATCAGGTTGTAACTTCTCAACAGCCTTTCTTATTCCAGAACTTCCAGGAAACCCTGAAAACTCTGATTTAGTATTTGAAGCATGCATGTGTGTAACCATTATTTTTTTCTTCATATCTTTTATCTCATCATGTCCTTTTTTAAGTATATCAAAGACCTCTGAATTTTTTATTGTGTTAAACCCTATATCTGCGCCTCCTGCTCCAAAAATACCGACATCATTTTTTTTGAAAGAGTATCCGTGAATATTTTTTGTGGGAGTATACATCTCTGCCAGAAAATCAGTTGTTGCTATTGACTCATGATTTCCGTGAATAAGCAAAACCTGCTTATTTGCCTTTAAAAATGGACCAACCAAATTGTCGGTTGACTGTTCTGCAAAAGTCAAGTCACCTGTAAGAATAACTAAATCTACATCTTCTTTTTTTGCCTTTTCAGCCATTCTTTTGACTAATCCTGTATCTCCGTGAATATCTCCGAAAGCAAGTATCTTTGTTTTTTTTCTCTTCATGTCTTTTTAAAAGTGGTTTTGATTAATAAATCTTGTGAAAATATGTTTTACAAAAGATTTAAAAGGAGTATACTATCTTGAATATATACATTAAACTGCATATATCGAAAATGATAGATAACTTTGATATCTTTTTTAGGAGAAAGCCTGCTCTTATGCTAGTATCTCTTAAGAAAAATACAAGGATGAGGTATGGTAGTATTTTGGCTAAGGAAGTGGATTGCACTTACAGCCATGCAGTAAAGATACTGCAGACACTAGAAGAATTAAAGTTAGTTGGTTTTGAGAAAAGGGGGCGAATTAAGGTGATACAGCTAACAAAGAAAGGAAAAGATGTCGCAGATGCTATTGAGAATATACAAAAACTCATAAAGTAGCACATTACTATGCCCCTGAAAGATAAAACCTAAGATGGTTTAGACTTAGTATTATTAAGTATGCTGTATGGAAAATATATATTTATTTAGACTAATACTTAAAAAGATATAATCATCTTAAAATAGATGAAATTTTTAGAAATCTTTGATAATTTAACAGACTATAATTCTCCTATCTTGAATATAATAAATATAGAAGGAAGAAAATATAAAACAAAATTGGACTATAAACCTTCATTATCATTAGGATTTTCGTTTGGTGAAAATAATCACAATACAAAATATAATCCTACTTTAGCACAAACAATAAAAGATGCTGAAATAAAATTCTCTAAAATACCAATACTTCTTCAGTATGAAGTTTGGGAATCTTTCAAAAAAGATGAAAAATTAGGAAATAATATTTATCTTGTGGGGGATAAATATGAAGTGTGTCCAAAAGGAACAAAAGAGGTTCTTGAGATGATGATTGAAATAGCAGATAAAGAGGGCTTAATAAAAAAGAGTCCACTTTATACAACTCACCCAGCACAGGCATTTAGAACATTAGAAATTGGCAAAAAATTAGGATTAGAAGGTTATCCTTTTATTAAGGCAGATGTTCAATGGCCATCAAAAAATATTCATACTTCTTTTGTGCGGTCCCCTAAAAAATGGGCTAAGAGAGAAATTATGGTAAGAGTCCATCATAAACTTAAAGGATGGATTTAAAGTGTAAAAAAAGATATTATAGATTTGAACTAAAGTTCAAATCCTTAAATGGCCCCGAGGGGATTTGAACCCCCGACACCCAGATTTCTCCTAGGTTTTCTTATTAGTCTCTATTTTTAAAGAGATGTCGTAAACTTCATACTCGCGAGAGTTGAAGTCCCAAGAATTTTAATTCTTGGTAAACATATGTTCTTTTTCCTTCTTTCTATTTAAGGAGATGTCGTAAGAAGAACCTTGGTTCTTTTTACTTTAAGAGTCTGGTGCTCTAACCAGGCTGAGCTACGGAACCATTACTATATATTTTAGCTTTGTAGCTTTTTAATCCTCTCTAAAAGGAGGTTGACTGTCAAGGAAAACTTCAATCTCGTAAGAGTTGAAGTCGCAAAAAACTCATAGAGTTTTTTAGCGCTTGGTTCCTTACATGAGCTACGGAGCCATGATTAATATTCAGAACAAAAGTTTAAAAACCTGTTGTATTCTTATAAAATTATGGAGCTAGTAGAATTAATTGGAGAGTTTCCATTAGGGGTTGAAGTAACCTCTTTTACAAATAAGGAATATGAAATGCTTAGTGAAAAACTTAATGAGGAAATAGATAAGTTTCTTCATCAAAGAGAAATTCCTATAAGTTATTTGGAGACAATATATAACAGATGACACTAAAGTTTTGTCATAATTGCAAAACTTTAATGAGCCCCCACCAAGCAGACAACAAGATAATTCTTAGATGTTCAAATTGCGGATTAACTCAGGAAAATTTAACAGGAATAATCTCAACTGAGAACATTAAAAAGAAGAAAACAAGAGGAGGTGGTTTTATTGATGAAAAAAATACTTTTGCTAACTATGCTAATAAATGCAAAAAATGCGGATACGACAAAGCACAGATTCTTGATTTAGGAATATTCTATTCTGATGAGGATAATTTAATACTTCTTAAATGTGGTAAGTGTGGATGGTCAGAAAGAATTGGAAGAAGAACGAGTTGATTATCTTTTATTATTTGATAATTCCTTTCAGATAAGGCATATTTGTTTCAATAAATTTTATAATTTCTTTTTTATGAGATGGATTTAAAGATATAGCTTGATATTTTGGTTTATGATGTATTATAATCCAACCAGTTTTAGAAAGCTCTTTAATTATCTCTTTTAAATTTTGAAATCTCTTAAAATGTTCTAATCTATCATACTTTCCACCCCAATTTCCCTTACTTCTTGCTAAAGCTGACATAAGCTGAGCTTTTTCCAAATCAGTTACCACATATGTACAAAATTTGATATTTTTTAAATGTTTCTATCTTTGATATTTTAATCATATTAATAGAAATATTTAAATACTCCTAATATAATATATTATAATATAGGTATAAAAATTTTAAATCTAATATAATATGAAACAAAAAGAAAATAAATCCTTTTTCCTTATGCAATTTGGAGATACTCCTCAACTAAGAGTTTTCGACTTCTTAATAGGATTTCACTTCTTTGATTATCCTATAACTGAAATAGCAAAAGGTAGTAATG
>JBBSXQ010000049.1:0-3337 GCA_038045725.1 Nanobdellota archaeon
ATTCTATAAAACTATCCTTTATAAACTTTTCTATTAGTTACTACTTGTTAATTACAATAAGTTATTCTAATCATTATTTCAACTCATCTAAAGTTTTTATTTGGTTTTATAATCAAAAGATATTTGGAATTTTTTTATTCTTCCGACATCTGCTAAAAATTCTTTAAGAGTTTGACAACTTCTAAAATAGGTTTAGTAAGTTTTAAAAACCTTAATTAAGATAAGAAGATATGGGAAAGATAAAATCAAAACAGGTTAAAAGAACTGCAAATATACTCATAGAAAAAGGTATAGAATTTAGCAGTGAATTTGAAAAAAACAAGGGAATACTTGGTAGCACTATGCCTAGCAAAAAACTAAGAAACCAGCTTGCAGGATATATCTCAAGACTAAAAAAGCAGGACAAGAGAAGTATGCCTAAAGCATTATAAATAAACTAATAAACTTATTTTCTACTCTTAAGAATACTTTTTATTTCTTCAAGATTATTATTTATCTGTTCTATCTCTTTTCTTTTTTTTCTGTTTCCGTATAAGCTTATTATATTAAATATTATATAAAGTATTATAAATCCACCAACAGCCTCTAAAACATATATAAGAAGATTGATATCTCTTATTAACTCCTGAGGTATTGCTGTAATTGTTTCATTAATTGTCATAAATAGGGTAGTTAAAAGGAGTTTTTAAGATTTACCTCAAAACTTTTAAAGCTCTTATTTCTCTTAGTTTTGTCTCTGTAGCTCAGCGTTAGAGCACGGCTCTCATGAAATCAGATTGGGGTTTTAATAAGCCCAGATTTGTGGCAGGCCGGGGTCGGGAGTTAAATTCTCCCCAGAGACACTCCTATTCTGAGTAACAAAAACATTTATATATAAGTCATACATAACTAATTATATATGGAGAAAGAATCAACAATCTTATTGGATAAAAAAGTAATAGAATTATTAAAAAAAGCAAAAGACCATCCTAAACAAACTTACAATGAGTTATTAGAAAAAATGGCAATAATGTTAATAAGATTAAAGGAAAGAAACCAGTATGATGAATTTTTGCATAAAATACAACAACCTAAAATGAAAGAATTATGGGATAATAAAGAGGATAAATTCTGGGATGAAATTTAATTTTGGAGATGTTATTTTAGCAGAAGTCCAATTTTTAGATACTTTTGAAATTAAAACAAGACCTGTTTTGGTATTATTTGAAGAATTTGGAAATATTGTTGTTACAGGAATAACAAGTAATCTTAAAATGAAAGGAGTTTCACTAACAACAAAAGAGGGAATGCCCAAAGAAAGTATAATTAAAATAAATTATATCTTCACAATTTCAGAGAAGATGGTAAAAAGATATTTATTTCATCTTAACGAAAAAAAGAAGAATATGGTTAAAAATGAGATATTAAGTAGAATAAAATAAAAATTTTAAAAAGTTTGTTTCAATTCTCCTAAGAAGTGTACAAAAAGGTATATTTCTCCCCAGAGACATTTAACTTAAACTTAAAAAAATATCTGAAAACTCTTATTCTATAGATTAAAATCAGAAGAGGGTGTTCTAAAAAAGTCTAATGTTAGTAATAAAAATAAGAAATAAAAAATCATTCATTGATTGAGATAAACGGAACACTTTCTAGTTTATGATATTTTTTAAACATCATTATCTCATAATCCATTACACTTTTAAAATTGTTCTTTATGTCTTTTATTAAATTAATTAATTTTTCCTTATTTTCAATTTCAACATCTATCTCGAAATCATAATCACTTATTGAGAAGTCAATAAAAACTACGTTTGGATTGTTTTTAACATATCTTATAATTTCGTTAATTTTTTGATTGTTATTAAATTTAAAATTTACCTTATAATATGAATAACCTAACTTTTCTAAGTTCAGATTAACTCTATATCCTTGAATAATTCTTTTTTTCTCCATTTGCTTAATTCTAAAGGCTATTGTTTTTGGTGGCATCTTTAATTTTTTAGAAAGTTCGAGTATAGAAGTTCTACAATTTTTAGATAAAATATATAAAATTTTAATATCTTTAGAATCAAATTTCTCTATTTTGTTTTCTCCAATAACTTCAATATTTGTATTTAATTTATCTGAGAGTAAATAATTTCTTTATAGATGTATTACTTTTGTCATAACACTGATCTTATCCTGCCAGAAATATTTTCTGTATTTTTCCTTAAAAACCCTCCAAAAATTGTCAAATTTATAAATATCTTCTACAATAGCCATAAACATAATATCATAAACTGATTCTAACTCTGCTATAACTCCAACAATCTTATTAGATTTTAATGTTTCTAATATAGCTCTTTCTTTAAGAGAGTTAGTATTGACAAACTTAAAATACACTCTAAATGCAAAAAATCCTAACTTTGATATATCAATTGAAGGATAAAAACCAGAAATATAATTTTCTTTAACTAATTTATTAATCCTAAAATTTGTTGTATTCTTATTTAGTCTAATATTCTTAGATATCTGTGCAGAGCTCTGTCTAGAATTTTTATCCAATTCATAGAGTAATTTTTTATCCTTTAAATCCATGTTGATATTATTATATTTACCTATAAACTATATAAATCTTGCGTTTTATACAATATTCTAGGGATAATATTAATATACTATCATTAATTAATTGATTTAAGGAAAAAAATAAAATGATAAACTTAAAAGAAATCGTAAAAAAAATGTTCGAAGCTGACAAGTATAAAAAAAAGAGTTTAATAGTGGAACATTTATCGAATATTGGTTATCACACTAAATTCCAAAAATTTAAAGAGGGGGAGAATATTCTTGCAGAAAAAAAAGGATTCTCTAAAAATAAGATTATTATTTCAACCCATTATGATGGTGTCGGAGCATATGATAACTCTGGAGGAGTAGTTGTTTTGATGGATCTATCTAAAAAAATTAGGAATTATAACTTAAAGAATAGTGTTCAAATAATCTTCTTTGACCAAGAAGAAATCGGACAAAAAGGGTCTAAGTATTTCTTAAATTCTTTAAATAAAAAAGAAATATCTAAAATTATATATAACTTGAATTTAGATGGTGTTGGAGTTGGATCATGTATTGTATCTTCTGATCAGTTTGATGTTGATAAATCAATCACAGATTCAACAACATTCTTAGAGAAGGGAATACCTTCTAAAAGTTATTTTACAATTTCAAAAAGAGATAAGCATATATTGGAAAAGGGAATAATCCCTGACTTTGCTAATAAGATTCATACTTTAGAAGATAATCCTGAAATAATAGAAGAAAAAAGTTTAAAGGTTGCAAGTAAAAATTTATTTGATTTAATAAAAAAGGAGATAAAAAT
>JBBSXQ010000050.1:0-1898 GCA_038045725.1 Nanobdellota archaeon
AGTTTTTCTTAGTTTTCACCCTACAGCAAGCTGTAGGGTATAACGATTAATTAATGCTACTAAAACAGGAGATTTATCTACAAACAAATTCATTCTTAATACAGATGTTTTTATCATCTGAGCTAATTTTGATTTAAGTTTTGGCTCATCAATAACAATAAAATGCCATGGTTGTGAGTTACAAGCAGATGGTGCTAATCGTGCAGATTCTATGCATCTTTCAATAATTTTTCTATCAATAAGTCTAGAGTCATATTTTCTAACACTCTGTCGTTTTTTAACTAATTCATAAAATGATTTCATATTTTTATTAAGGTTCTTTTATTTAAAAAACTTCTTTCATTTTTTAGCTGATTAATATCACTTTTTGAAAAAATCCTCTATAGGAGTTGCTCTAGATAACTGCTCTCTGTATTTATTGATATCAGCATCTTCAATAATAGAAAATAATCTTTCTGGTTTGTTGATTTTGTATTTTTTTGGAGCTATTAAGTCATTTGCTTTATCCCATATTTCTTTGTCATCTGGATTTCCCTTAAGATTAAGCTGTTTCCAAATCTTCTTAGCTGAATTAGGAAGAAATGGTGAGGATAGTATTGCTAAAGTTCTTCCGAGAGTTGCGCATAAGTACAGAATATGGCTTGCTCTTTTAGGATTATCTTTTACAACCTCCCATGGTTTAGCATCATTAAAATACTTATTCCCGATAGAAGAGATTGCTAACATCTCTGCAAACCCTCTTCTCAATTCACATTTTTCAAGAGAGTCTGTTATCTCTTTTGTCTTTTTAGAAATATCTTTTAAAAACTGCTTATCTATCTTAGTTAGTTCTTTTCCTGATGGTTCTATAATCTCTCCTTCAAGTTTATTATTTATGAATGTAATAAACCTGTTAAAAAAATTTCCGTAATTACCTATAAGATCAGAATTGACTCTTTCCTGGAATTCTTTCCAGTTAAATTCTGTGTCTCCTGTTTCTGGAAGTATCTGTGAAAGATAAGCTCTCCATACATCAGAATCTAATTTTGTCTCAGAAAGCCTCTCGCAAAATACTCCGTAATTTTTGCTTTTAGAAAACTTTCCACCCTCGTAATTAAGATACTGCAATCCTACAACCTGATAAGGTAGATTATACTCTTTATGTGCAAGTATCATTCCTGGCCAGAATATTGTATGAAAGGGAATATTATCTTTCCCGAGAAAGTGATATATTCTAGATTCTTTATTTTTCCAGAATCTCTGATAATTTTTTGGATCTACCTCTTTTGTAAATGAGAGATAACCTATTGGTGCATCAAACCAGACATAAAAAACCTTATTCTCAAAACCTTTTAGTGGAACAGGAACTCCGTGCTTTAAATCTCGTGTAATGCATCTTTTTTTCAAACCCTCTTTAATCCACCCTAATGCTAAACTTGAAACCTGCTTTCTCCAGTGTTTTTGAGCAACTATCCATTTTTTTAATTTTGGAGATAGTTTGTCTAGTTTAAGAAAGAGATGCTCAACATCTCTTGTAGAGACGCTTCCTCCAGAGAGTGCTGATTTGGGATTTATTAATTGAAGAGGATCAAGTAATGATGTGCAGTTTTCACACTGGTCTCCTGTTGCATCTTTATAACCGCATTTTGGACACTCTCCTTTAATATATCTGTCAGGAAGAAATCTTTTTTCATCTTGGGAGTAAAAAACTTTTATTTTTGCTTTTTCTATAAATCCATTTTCATTAATTTTTTTAAAAAATTCCTGAACAGTTTTTGTATGAATATCTTTTGATGTTCTTGAGAAGATATCATAAGAGATATTAAACCACTTGTAAACTTCTTTATGCTTTAAGTATAATTTGTTAAGAAAAGTCTCTATAGGAATTCCTATTTTCTCTGCGGCAAGTTCTGAAGGTG
>JBBSXQ010000051.1:0-8340 GCA_038045725.1 Nanobdellota archaeon
AATAAAAGTTGATGACAAACTGGAAACCAAAGTTGCTTTAATTAAAATTTATCCTGGGCAGAATTCAGATATTCTTGATTATTATCTGAAAAAAGGATATAAAGGAATTATTTTAGAGATGTCTGGATTAGGGCATGCTCCAACAAAGCGTTCAAGAAATCCTTGGACAAAAAAATTAAAAGAGATTCAGGATAAAGGAGTTATTGTCTGTGCTACATCTCAGTGCATTAACGGAAGAGTTGACCCTTTAGTTTACTCAAACGGAAGAGAACTGCTTAAAACAGGCGTTATTTATTTGGAAGAGATGTTATCAACTACAGCTTTAATCAAACTTGGTTGGATTTTAGGGCATAAAGAATGGGCAAAGAATAAGGAAAAAATAAAAGAAATAATGTTAAAAGATTTTTGTGGAGAGATAAATAAAAGGATTCTTCCTGAAAATTTTTTATATTAAATTAGCTTTATCTTTTCTTAACAATCCCTTTTATCTCCATAACTTCTTTCATTAAAAATTCAATCTCCCTCTCTGCTTTTTTATTAATACTATAATCATACTCTGCTCTTATTCTATCTCTGTGTGCCTGTCTTTTCTGGCTCATCATAATTATCGGGGCTTGAATTGCTGTAAGAAGAGACATCACTAAATTAAGAAGAATAAAAGGATAAGGGTCAATTATACTTTTATTAAAATATTTTAATAAAAAATATCCATTTGTAAAAATCCATATTATTATAATTAATAAAATAAGAATTAAAAATGTCCAGCTCCCAACCCAATTTGTAAGTAAGTCAGCTGATTTTTGTCCAAAAGTTCTCTTATATCCTATTAAAGGATGATTTGACCTCTTTTCCATATTTCTTGTTGCTAAAACAAATTAATAAACTTTCCTTTTAAGTATGTTATAACTAAATAAGAGTAACAAAATAGAAAGGTTTAAAAAGACATGGTTTATTGAACTTAGATGGAATTAAAAGATATTCTGGAAAGCGGAAAACATCTTTACGAGATGGAAAACCCCAAAAAACCATCGAATATGTCTGAAAGAGACCCGTTGCAAAAAATTGGAAAAGAGAAAGTTGAATCTTTGAAGAATTCTATAAAAGAAATAGAATTTCTTATAAAACAAAGAGAGGCTCTTAGCGAGACTCTTTCCAGAGATGTTGAAAAGATTAAAACAGAAATTGAAAATTTCTTGCTAACTACTACTGCTAAAGATTCTGAAGGATTTAAGGAGAGAGGTGGATTAAGGCAGAAACAAATTGATGTCTCTGAATTGCAGTTGAATGAGAGAGTAAATTGCTGGAGAGATGTTGCAACACTTAAAAAGGAGTTAAGAGAACGTCAGAAAGAACTTAGCGAGAAAGAAGATAGAATAAATATGTTTGATAAGATACTGGAGTAAAAATGTTACAAAAATTATCTATTGAAGAAGTTTGCAGTAAGTTAAGACCTATATTTGGTAAAAAAATAGATGATTTATATTTAAGGTATGCTATGTCTGAATCAAATGAAGAAAGAGATGAGATAGTTCATGTACTTAATGCATTATATCAGAGAGATTTAAACGACCTTTTAGAAACTAAAATTCTTTTAGAGCCTCCTAAAAGAGAAGTTATAGATGGAGATTATCCTCTTGCAGTAGTCAGCTATTCAGGGAAAAAACTTTTTCCTTTTAGTTTAAGAGAGAAAGACTGGCCAAGGCATGTTTGCATAAGTGGAATGAGTGGAAGTGGAAAAACAACTCTTGCATTTAATATTCTTGCTAATTTTATTAATCATAATAAACCTTTTTTAGTATTTGACTGGAAAAAAAGTTTTCGCCCTCTTATTTTAGCAGGCTCTGATGTTATGTGTTTTACAGTAGGAGATGATTCTGTTAGCAATTTATTCAGGATTAATATTAATCAGCCACCAAAAGGAATTGACCCTAAAGAGTGGATTAATGTGCTTTGTGATCTGTTAACAGAGTGTTTCTTTGTTTCTTACGGAGTTCATAAAGTTCTTTTAGAGACACTTGATGAAGCTTTTAAGGAGTGGGGTGTTTATGAAGGTTCTGAAAACTATCCTACTTGGGAGAATATTAAATGGTATCTTGAGCAAAAATTAGATAAGACAAGAGGAAGAGAGGCAGGATGGTTGGAAAGTGCAATGCGTATAGCTAGTGTTATGACTTTTGGAAATTTTGGAAAAGTATGTTCTTCAAAAGATAAAGATAGCCTAACTATAGAAGATATATTAAATAAGAAAGTTATTTTAGAATTAAACAGCCTTAGTAGCATAGAAAAAAAATTCTTCTGTGAATTTATCCTAACTTATATTTATAAACTTAAAAAATCAAGACAAAAAAACATAAGAGGAGAATTTGACCACGCAATTTTAGTTGATGAAGCACATAATATTTTCTTAAAAGAGAGTACTAATTTCACTAAAGAGTCAGTTACAGATATGGTATATCGTGAGATGAGAGAGTATGGCACAAGTTTAATTTGCCTAGACCAGCACATTTCAAAACTTAGCGATACTGTTAAGGGAAATAGTGCATGTGTTATAGCATTCCAACAGCAGTTACCCCAAGATATATATGATATTAGTGGATTAATGCAGATGAAAGAACAAAAACAATTTTTTTCTATGCTTCCTGTTGGTTCAGCAATAGTTAAACTATCTGAAAGATATAATTCTCCATTTTTAATTGAAGTCTCTCCTGTAGAATTAAGAGAGTATTCGGTTTCTGATAGCCAGGTGAGAGAGAGAACAAAATCTCTTATTATGGGAATCGAAGTAGAGAAAGGGGTTGACCCTGAGTTTAATAAGAATCTAATGATTAACCAAGAACCTGTTGAAATTTCAGTTTATCACGATAGAATTGATGTAAAAAAAATTGAGAAGGAGAAAGATATTATTCAGGAAACAGAAATTGCAGTTGAGAGAAAACCTTTTAGAGAAAAAAGTTTTGAAATTAAACAAGAAGTTTCTGAGGTAAAAGAACCTATTATAGAAGTAAATATCAGGAATAACGAGAATATTCTTACACTTAAACAAAAAGTATTATATGATTTTGTTCAGAGGAAATTAAGCGAAGGAGAACAATTAAAAGATTTAGAAAACCTTCTGGAAAAATATAGGAATGAGGGAAGATATACTCTTTCAGATATAGCGAGGGTAATTAATTACTCTCTAGAAATCCAGTTTAAAGAGAGTAATGTTGGTAATATTAATCTTAAAAGTGTTACTACTTTTGAAAAGCAAAAGATTCATAAACAAAAACCACTTTTATTTAATAAGGAATTAGACGTTGAGCAGGAAATGTTTTTATCTTTTCTGCTTGAGAATCAGAATAATGATTATAGTACAGTAAACATATACAAAATGTTAGGATTGTCATCAAGAAAAGGAAATAAGATTAAGAATGAGCTATTAAGAAAAAATCTTATCCAGATTCAGGAACAGAAAAATGAAAAAGGCTGGAAAAAAATAATCAGCTTAGCACCAAACACTCTTACAATGTAAAGAGTCAGAGAAATTTTAAAATTTCTCAATTACTATCACACTCACATCATATTTTATTAACAAACACAAAAAACAAACCAAAAAACAGACAACTGAAATACCCCCTAAGACAAAAAAACAAATTCTATAAAATCCAATATAAAAAAATAATCTAAGATTTAAGCTGTAAAAACCCGGAATACCTAAAGAAATACCCTGTCTATAAACACAATAAATAAGTAATAACAAAGAAAATTAAATTATCTAAAAAGGAGATGAACGTCATGGTAAAAATTAATCTACTCTCGCAAGGAGATAGAAAACCCTCCAACTTCTTTAACTCTCTTACAGGACTTCAAAAATTACTACTTTTATCTGCTACAGTATTTGTAACACTTTTCGTTTTAATCTTCTTTCTAATAATGAACAAAGCCCTTCATAAAAAAGATAATATCAACAAACCTGTCCGTTACACAGAACAAACTTCCCATTCTAAAAAGAACCGTGAGACAGATAAAGCAGAAGTTAACAAAGAACAAAACACAGAACAAAAAATAATTATCATGAATATGGATTGCAACTGCAAGTGTACTTATAAACAATAACCTATAAGTGAATTAATCAGGAGGTGATTAAAATCTAAATTTTCAAATTAGATGTTTATTCTAACAAGATTAATCAATCAGAAAGGAGGCTTTTATGTTATTTCTCGTATATCTCGAGAGGATTTTAGTAGTACTTCTCTTTATCTTTTTCTTCACACAGCTTATTCTTCCGCCTTTTATAGGCAAAAAGTTCTTCTGGTCATTCAGAAAATCAGAGAAGAAAATATGTTCAAAGAAAGATGAACTCTCTGAACTCGAAGATGCAGAAAAGCTTGTTGAACTCGACACAGAGATAAAGAAGAAGAGAGAAGATCTGAATAAGAAGATGACAGGGAAGAAGGAGTAGCTCTTAAGAATTCAAAAAAGAAAGTGAGGTGATGTTTAAGAAAGTGTTGTATTTGTAAAAAAAGTTTGACTTTAAATTAATTTTAACCACTTAACAAGAATTGGAGGAAACTATGGACTCGAAAAAAATTATTGGAATAATTTGTTTATTCCTTGCAGTACTGACTCTCTTATCAATGGGAATGCTTGTTGAAGATGTTGACAAGAATGACATTCTCGTCGTAAAAGCTCTCGGAACAGGGAATATTAAGATACACACAACTACAGGCTGGAAGTGGCAGGGCGGCGGTGATGTTACGCACTTTACAAAGAGGTTTCAGTTCTGGTTTTCTTCAAAATCCGACCAGGGCGAAACAGGAGACCAAAGTCTTAAGGCAAGATTTAATGACAATGGTCATGCATTTATCAGTGGAAGCGCAAGCGTAGAGACTCCTCTTACAGAGGACATGATACTTGCAATCTATGATAAGTATGGCTCTCAGGAGAATGTCGAAAAGGAACTGATAAGAACAGTGTTTGAAAAGGCAGTATACATGTCAGGTCCACTGATGTCTTCTACAGAGAGTGCTTCATCTAAGAGGAATCAGCTAATCTACTTTATTGAGGACCAGGCACAGAACGGAGTATATAAGACTCTCTCCCGTGATGAGAAGACAAAAGACCCAATAACCGGCGCTGAGAAAACAGTCACTGTTGTAGATCTTATCAAGGACTCAAACTCTCCTCTTGGTGTTGCAAGACAGGAGGTTTCACCTCTTCAAACTTTTGGTTACAAAGCCTCAAACATGAGCATTAATGAGGTTAAATACGAAGATAAAGTTGAGGAGCAAATTGCTGCACAGCAAAAGGCAATCATGGATGTACAGATTGCTATGGCAGAATCAAAGAAAGCAGAGCAGAGAGTTCTAACAGTGGCAAAAGAGGGTGAGGCAAACGCTGCAAAAGCCAAGTGGGAACAAGAGGTAATCAAAGCCACAGAGGTTACACAGGCAGAAAAGAGAAGAGATGTTGCAGCACTTGATCTCGAGACAGCAGACCTAAAGAAACAGGCGCTTATCAAGATGGGTCAGGGTGAGGCAGAAAAACGTCGCTTGATAATGGCTGCTGACGGTGCTCTTAAAATTAAGATTGATGCTGCTGAGAGGATTTTAGGAAGGTTTGCGCAGAACTTCGGACAGCAGAAGTGGGTTCCTGAGATACAGATAGGCGGCAATGCAGCAGGTCAGGTGAGTGGAAGCCGTGCAGCTGATTTAATGGATGCTCTTACAGTCCAGGTTTACAAACAGCTCGGTTTAGATATGGGTATCAAAAAGAATTAAATATTAAATATGGAGAGCAGGCTGAAAATAATTTTTAGAAAAATTTCAGCCTGCTTTTCTAACTATTAGGAGGTATCAATGAAGATTTCAAAAGTCGTAAAAGTTTTTCTCACACTTTTTTTCTGTCTATTTGTACTCACAGGCTGTTTACTTGATGAAAAAGTCATCTCAAAATTATCAAGAGGATTTGCATTAACAGAAAGCGAATCAGCACATTATCAGAAGTTTAAAGATTCTTATGACACCAGAGTATCAGGGATAAGACAGGTTGCAACAAAGGTTTCTCAAAGAGTGCATCTGACTGATGATGAATCCAAGATTTACGAGCGTGATAAGGAAGATATTGACTTTGTTGCAGAACAAATACGGGAAGAGGCAAGAGAAAAAGATGCTCAGGAAAGTTCATCACAAGACAGTGCTACTTCAGGAGAGACTAAGGCAGAAAAGTCAGCTACTTCTAATGGGTCTCAAGAAAATGTTGAAGAGACCCCTGCAGAAGAAGATAGACAGTATCAGATTGATGAGGGAGAGACAGACAGCTTGTCAGCAAATGCATCACAGACAGATGAAAAGGGGAACTTTGAGCCTATTCCACCCATCGAATAATTTTTGTTTAAGATAGAAAGGAGGTGAAAAATTGCAGAATAATAATTTTGATTGGAATTTAATCAACGCTGTTATGAGAAAGGACCAGATATATTTCCTTATTGACGAAAGAGTATTTCTGGATGAAAAGGGAAGGTCCTGCGTTGTTGATCTGGGCAAACTCGGGTTATCTTCGGAGAATCTTACAGAACAGGGATTCCAAATTTTGATTCCAGCAAATCTTCAGACATTATAAATATCTTAGGCAGCCAATATATCTTGTTTTATTAAAGATTGAGGCTGCCTTTGCATATTTTTTTTGCTTAGATATATATACTCTAATATATATTTTATAGGATATACTTCAACTATTAAGAAGAACTAAAGAGATATTAATCATATTTTTTTGCAAAATTTTTATCTTTTTTGGTTATAAACACTAATTTAATAAACTCTTTTTGTTTTTGTAATTCATGGAAGAGAGTATTAATTATGCTGAGTTAGGAATGAAAGCAGGTCTTGAGATACATCAGCAGCTAAATACTAACAAATTATTCTGCAACTGCCCGTCTTTGTTAAGACAGGATGAACCATCAATAATAATTAAGAGAAGACTGCATGCTGTTGCAGGAGAGAGCGGAGAGATTGATGAAGCTGCAAAACATGAGGTAAAAAAAGACAAGGAATTTATTTATCAAAGTTATGACACAACCTGTCTTTTGGAATTAGACGAAGAACCTCCTCACAAAATAAATAGAGATGCTCTTAATATTGTTCTTCACATAACCCTTCTTCTTAATGCTAAGATTCTGCCTGTAAGTCAGATAATGAGAAAGACAGTTATTGATGGCTCTAACACTTCTGGTTTTCAGAGAACAGTGCTGATTGCAAAAGACGGATATCTTGACACAAAAAATGGAAGAGTTAAAATTGAAAGTATTTGTCTTGAAGAAGATGCTGCAAGAATTATAGAAAAAAAAGATAAGAATGTTATTTATCGTCTTGACAGATTAGGAATTCCTCTTATAGAAATTACCACCTCTCCAGATATAAAAACACCAGAACAGGCAAGAGAGGTTGCTCTGCATCTCGGAGATATTTTAAGAAGTTGTAATGTAAAAAGAGGTTTAGGAACCATAAGACAGGATGTTAATGTTTCTATAAAAAAAGGAAGCAGAACAGAGATTAAAGGAGTTCAAGACCCTGACTTAATTGTAAAAACAATTAACTCTGAAATAAAAAGACAGCTAGGATTAATAAAACAATCAAAACCTGTTAAGAGTGAGGTTAGAAATGCCATTATAACTGGGGAGACAGAATTTTTACGTCCAATGCCAGGAGCAGCAAGAATGTATCCTGAGACAGATTTACCTCTCTTAAAAATTTCAAGAGAGATGATTAACGAGGCAAAAAAAACACTGCCAAGATTAAAAAGAGATATTGAAGAGGAGCTTATGCATAAAGGGCTTAATCACGAGATGATAAAACTTCTTTTTAACGAGGGAATGCTTTATGAATTTGAAGCACTGCTTAAGATTTATGATAACCCTAATTTTATAGTAAAAGTTCTTATATTATGGAGAAATGAGATTGCAAATAGGGAGAAATTATCTGAGAGACAGATTCAGGAGAGATTATCTACTGATATAATTGAGAGTATAATAACAGAAGTTGCTAAAAATAAATTAAAAGAAGATAGTGTTAAATCAGTTATGACAGAGCTTGCAAGAGGCAAGCCTCTAGGAGAGGCAGTAAAATCTTTGGATAATAAAGATGTTGGAAGTGTTGAGGAAAAGATATTAAGAATAATAAAGGAAAAACCAGGTTTGTCAGAGAATGCATACATGGGATTAGTTATGAAAGAATTTAATGGAAAGATTTCTGGAAAAGATGCTATTGAGATGATTAAAAGATTGATGAAGTGAATTTTTCCAAATATCTAACTTTTCTGATATATGTAATTACTATTAAGATACAACATAATAGAAAAGTTTAT
>JBBSXQ010000052.1:0-5932 GCA_038045725.1 Nanobdellota archaeon
CTTGGAACTATGCCATCAGCAATTATAAACACAGAGGCTTTAATCTGGTCTGCACTTACCCTCATGGATTTTTCATTGTTTTTATATTGTTTTTTAGATAAACTCTCAATTCTTTCAATAATTGGCTTAAAACTATCTGAAAGATAGTCATCTTCAAATCCATTTAAAATTGCAGTTGTTCTTTCTACACCCATTCCTGTATCTATGTTTTTTTGATTTGCAAGATTATAATTTTCTTTTTCATCTTTGTTGTACTGCATTAAAACATCATTCCATATTTCAACCCAGTTATCATCTCTTGGATTGAAGATTTTAGGAGGTTTGATATTATTTGGTTTCCAGTAAAACATCTCTGTGCTTGGACCACACGGACCTGTTTTTCCAGCAGGACCCCACCAGTTATCTCTGCTATTAGCTACCCCTCCTTCTAAAAAAGCTATTCTATCTCTTGAAATTCCTAAAGATTCCCATATCTTTGCAGCTTCTGTGTCTTTTGGTACTTTTGGAAAATCTTTATCTCCTCCAAAACAAGTTACTCCTAATCTATTAAGAGGTATTTTAAGATTTTTAGTTAAAAATTCAAAACTCATCTCAATAGCTTCTTTTTTAAAATAATCTCCAACAGACCAGTTTCCTAACATCTCAAAAAAAGTGTGATGGTAACTATCTCCTACTTCCTCAATATCTTGTGTTCTTATACATTTCTGGACATTACATAATCTTTTTCCTAAAGGGTGTTTTTGCCCGAGTAAGTATGGGACAAGAGGGTGCATCCCTGCTGTTGTAAAAAGAACAGTGGGGTCATTTTCAGGAACTAGTGAAACATTTGGAACTTCTTTATGATTCTTAGATTTAAAAAAATTAACATACATCTTTATTAGTTCTTTTCTATCTATCATAGATATTATCAGGAAATCATATTTTAAAAAATATACTATTATGTTAAATTAATAATAATTAAATTAAAATTGTATAATCTACAAATCAAATTTTATCCTCTATGTAAAGATGCAAGTTTTTCTTTTATTTCCTGGAGTTCCATCTCTAGATTTCTATCATAAATATTATTTTTTACACCTTTAATATTTTTTATAGGTTCATTAATAATTTCTTCTTTTCTTTTTATTATCTCTGGAATATCCATTTTTGGAAGATTTAACTGAATATTTCTAATATTATTTTTGACATCTTTTGTTTTTTTAGAAAGTTTTAATTTTTTGCTTAATTCTTCTGTTCTTAGATTTTTATATTTTTTTAAAGCTTTTAAGGTGTTAATTAAGTTTACTTCTAGAGAGAGAATGTCTTTTTTTGCTTGAACTGATTCATCATACCCTAATCTTATATGTATTAGTTCATTATCTCTTTTTTTCATTCTATCTTAGAAAAAATATCTCTCTCAATTTTTTCAATCTTTTCTTTTGCAGAGTTTATCTCGTTTTCCCAGAGAGTTAATTCCTGTTCTTCTTCTTCCTTTATTTTCTGAATATCCTTTAACATCTTTTCAATCTCAGAAATCTGTACTCTTGTTTTTTCTAAATTGTTTAATCCTTCTTCAAATTTATCTATTCTTATAAAAACTGGCTGAATATTTTTTATTTTTTGAATGGCTTCTTTAAATTCATCAGGGGCTTTTTTACTCATTATGTGTTTATTTTCTTTTCTAATGAAGGGCAATTCTCCTCTGTTACTTGCTTCTTGAGGTTCTTCCATCATTCGTATATTCTTGTCTATATCTGCGAAATCATCTGTTCTAAGAACCTCTTCAACCTCTTTCTTCCCAGTTACAGCTTCTTTTATAGTATTTTGAGAAAATTTTTCACCAATTGAATTTGCAGGGAAACTAGGCAGTTGGTGTATTTTTGGAGTAAAATTATCATCTTCCATTTCTGGAGGATTTGGAAAGTCAGGTAATCTTGGTAGTTCAGGTAATCCCTGATAGTTTATTTCTCTAGGAACTTTTTTCTCTGATTTTGCAAACCACCCCATTTTATATTGTTTAATGTATAGTCTTTAGTTGTATATAATAGATCATACAGGTTTAAAAATCCTTCTAAAAAGTAACAAAATATCTAAAATAAATTCTAGAGAATAAATTTTATTTGAAATAATCAAACCGAAAGGTATTTATTTAGTTTATTTTTACTATCTTGATGCTTAAGAATATTTTCAAGGAGACAGTTATAATTGTTGTAGGAAAACAATTCGAAGATATTGCAGATATTATTAATACAAAAAAACATGTTAATGAATTTTTAATTGCAAAAAAATTAAATATAACTATAAATCAGACTAGAAATTTACTCTATAAACTCTCAAATCACGGTTTAGTTTCCTCTATAAGGAAAAAAAATAAAAAAAAGGGATGGTATACTTATTTTTGGAAACTTGAAAGATTAAAATGCTTAGAATTTCTGAGAGAGATTTTAAGAAAAAAAGTAGAACAACTTAATCACCTAATAAAGAGCAGGGAGTTTAAGGATTTTTATATCTGTGAGAGATGTGATATTGAATTTAATGAGGAAAATGCACTTACTAATGATTTTACTTGCAGAGAGTGTGGAGGGGTTTTTAGCATAAAAGATAAGGGAAAAGACCTTAAAGATTTTAGAAGAGAGTTAGAGAGATTTAACAGGGAACTAAAAGCTGTTGAGGAAGAGATAGCTGGTGAGAAGGAAAAAGAGGGAAAAGAGCAGGCTAAGCAGAAAAAAAAATTAGACAAAGAAGAAGAAAAAAGAAAGAAAGATATGCGGAATAAAAATAAGAGAAATAGGAATATGAAAAAGAAAATTAATCAAGTTAAGAGCGTTAAAAAAAATAAAAAAATTAAGCATTCTAAGAAGACAAAATTTAAAAAAAAAGTAAGTAAAAAAATCATCTAAAAAAAAGAAAAGATAACTTGATCTTAAATAATCATGGCTGAACATTATATTATTCATAAAAAAAAGAGGAAATTTCCTTTTGATAATTTTAGTTTAACACTTAAGATAATAATTCTTAATATTATATTTTTCTTTCTTTCTTTATTGCTGATAAACTTTAAAGGAGACCAATTTTTTTCAAATTATTTCGCAATAACTCCTTCACTTATACTTTCTGGAAAAAGTCTCTGGACTTTTTTAACTAGTATGTTTGTCCACGCAGGTTTTTTCCATTTATTTGCTAATATGTTCTCACTATTTTTTATTGGATCTTTTTTAGAAAAAATTATTGGTAAAAAAAGATTTTTCTGGGTTTATATATTGTCTGGACTTGTTGGAGGAGCATTCTTTGTCATTTCAGGTTTAATATTTAAAGATTTAACTATACCTGCTGTTGGAGCAAGCGGAGCTATATTTGGTTTATTAGGAGTACTTGCTGTTTTAGTTCCATATTCAAAAATTTATCTTATTCTTGGACCATTTATCTTAATGATTCTTGATGTTATAGTAAATATTCCTTTAGTAACAAATATAATCAGCATACTTATGATTATAGTTATTCTTTCTTTATTCTCATTTAATCCTTCTATAAGAAGACTGGCTGTTCCTGTTGAGCTACCTATGTGGGCACTTCCTTTTGTTGCAATCATACCTTTATCTATAATTTCTTTTTTCATTGATCTTCCTATAGGAAACAGCGCTCATCTTGGAGGATTAGTTGTCGGATTAATTTATGGTTTTTACTTAAAAAGAAAATTTCCAAAGAAAACAAACTACATAAAAAGAGTTTTTAGATAAATGGCAAGAAAAAAGAATAAAAAAGATAAGAGAGCAAATAGTGGAATTATTAAAGAGTATAAAGAGAGTTGGATATATATTAAAGAATCAAAGGATTTTATTTATTCTTCAATGCTTATTTTTGCTATTTTTGCAGTAATTGGAATTTTTCTTCCTATTCCTGAAGTTATTAGCAAGCAGATACTAGACATACTTGAAAAATTAATAAATGAGACTACTGGTTTATCTGCTTTTGGACTTGTAATATTTATTTTTAAGAATAATCTTATAGCCAGTTTTTTAGGAATGGTTTCAGGAATATTCTTGAGTATTTATCCTTTTCTTGCAGCTTTATTTAATGGATATCTTGTTGGTTTTGTAGCATCTCTGACAGTAAAAGCAGGTGAGATTTCATCATTATGGCGACTTTTACCACACGGAATTTTTGAACTGCCTGCAATATTCATCTCTCTTGGTTTTGGATTAAAGCTTGGAAGTTTTATTTTCCAAGATAATAAAATTTTATTTATAAGAAAAAATTTTTCTGAATCTTTAAGAGTATTTATCTTAGTAGTTATACCTCTTTTGATTATCGCAGCAATCATAGAAGGAATGCTAATGTATTTTTTTAGATAGAAATCTTCTATTTAGATAATTTTATATATAGGTAATTCTTAATATAATCACTTATTAAACTTAAAAAGGAGGTTAAGATGGATACAATAGACTCAGCAATTGTGACAATTATCGGAGTATTGCTTGCATTACCATTGCTTAGTGTAACTGCACTTGACAGTTTTTCTAGATGGCTTTTTGCATTAGGAGTACTTATAATTGGTATAAAAGGATTTTTTGTTAAATAAATCCTAAATTTTATTTTAATTATTTTTTTCTTTTAATTCACTTTAAGAATTATCTTTTTTAACATCTAGTTCTTAGTAATTATGTTCTTTAGTTCCAAGTAAGAATTTTCTTTTAACTTTTTAAATCGCTAATACCAAGCATAATAAAAAGAAGTCCAATCATGATTATCATCCAGATTAAACCACCCTTAAAGAAACTTAGTGCAGCAGTTCCAAGCTCTAGATAGTCCATACCCCAGACATAAACTGCAAATACAACTAGTATTAGCCCTATTAAAAGTTCAGCCCATTTATTCATTGTGTTATTAGGGGGTTTTTTTTATTTAAAAAGATTTTGGTATTTAAGTATACTGAATTAAACAGGTAAAAACATACATTTTTAATACCTCATTTAGTAAAAATTATCATGAGAGAGATAGAGCCAATAAAGATTAAGAAAAATATGAAAGTTTCAGAGATAGTTGAGGCAATGAAAGGAGCTGGTTTTGGAGCAGGAAAAATCTCCAAATCAAGCCTGATAATGAAAAAAATGTTTGATGATAAAGAGTGTGTTGTTTTTTTAGGAGTTGCAGGTGCAATGGTTCCAGCAGGTTTAAAATATGTGCTTCTCGACATTCTTGATAATGTTGATGTTTTTGTAACAACAGGAGCAAATCTTACTCATGATTTAATTGAATCTCTTGGGGAGAAGCACTATCTTGGAGATGAGTTTTTAGATGATAAAAAACTAAATGAGGAGGGAATTGACAGGATGTATAATGTTCTTATGAAGAATGAGGTTTATGAAAAGCTCGAGGATTTTTTTAAGAAGAATTTTAATGAGCTAAAAAAATGCAAAAACATAAAGGAATTTTTATGGAAGCTAGGAGAGTTAGCCCCCAAAGATGGAATTTTGAAGAAGTGTTATGAAAAGAAAATTCCTCTTTTCTGCCCAGGCATTGCTGATTCAGGAATAGGTTTGATGATGTGGGGAAGAGTAGCAGAGGGAAAAGAGAAAACAAACATAGATGTTTTTTCTGATATGAGCGAGATAATAGATATCTCATGGACAGCTAAAAAAACAGGAGTAGTATTTATTGGAGGAGGACTTCCTAAAAATTTTATCCAGCAGTCTCTTCAGTTTTCTAAAGGAGCAGATTACGGGATTCAGATAACAACAGACAGGTCTGAACCAGGGGGAAGTTCAGGAGCATCTTTAAGAGAGGGAATTTCCTGGGGAAAGATGAAAAAAAATGCTGACTTTGTGGATGTTTTCTGCGATGCGACAATTGCACTTCCGTTAATTTATGCTAGTGTTAAGGAGGCAGAATGCTGACACAAAAACAAATTGAAGAAATAAAAGAGCATCTCGAGAGAGCCCAGAATCCAATTTTC
>JBBSXQ010000053.1:0-2686 GCA_038045725.1 Nanobdellota archaeon
AATTCTATTAAAGTATTTTTCCCTTATTTTATACAATCAGGAATTATTGTTAAGACAAGAAAGATAGGTAAATCTGATTATTTTAAACTCAATATGGAAAATCAGTTTGTCAAGAATCTGATTAAGCTCGACTGGAGTATGACTAAAAGAAATGTCTTAGCAGAAGAAAAGACAATTCGTGTTTGAGAAAATATAATCTAAGGCAAACCTTCTGTAAATTCAGCATATATATTCTAAACTAAAATTATCTATATTCTCTCCAGATGATTAATTATCTATATTCTATCTTTTTCATCTATATTCTCTCCAAGTATGCTCACACTTTGTGCACTTGAAAAACTTTGTCTCTGCTTCATCCCCTGAACGAGTCTGAACAGTCCAGAAATACGCTTCTTTGTTCTTGCACTTCTTGCAAACAGCAGGAACAATAGGGAATATCTGAGTATCTCCTTTTGAAACTATTGCAACTTTCTTTTTTTCCTCGAGTTTTTCAGAAGTTCTTATTTTTGATTTTCCTTTAGCAGAATAATTACATCTTGCACACCCGTAATTTTTTCTCTTTTGAACAAGAACTGCTCCGCATTTAGGGCAAAATTCCATAGAAAACTTTAGGGAATTTTGTTTATAAACATTTCTTTTCAACTAACTGCAAAATCCTCTTTCTAATTCTGATTTTTGCCCTTCAAAAAATACAAGTTTAATCCACCCAAGATAAGGAGCAATCTTAAATACTGCTCTACCAACAATCCTGTCTGAATTTATCTCTTTTTCAAAAACCAACTGCCCGTTATTATTATCCCCAAGTGTTGAAAAAATTCTCTCATCATCTCTCTCTTTAATTTCAATTACTCTGTGTATAACAGGATTTCTCTGCCCACTCTCAAAAATTATAATATCTCCAACTTTTAATTTATCTGGTTTTGCTCCTACAATAAAAAGAATGTCTCCTTTGTTAAAACCCTTCTTAAATATAAAATCACTAAACTCTTTTTTTTCTATGTTAACATCTTCATACTTTCCACTATTCTCCTTCCACCAGCCGTCAAAATCAGAGAGTAAATTTCCATCATGATACATACTACATGACTCAACTATTGCAAGAGGAAGAGTTGTTCCTGTAACAAAACTAAGAGTTGGAAAAAATATAAATTTTATAAAAACAAATAAAAATATTAATGAAAAAAACCATCCTTTTAAACTGTCATCCTTCCATAGCAAAAACCAAAATTTCTTCCACATCTCTTTTAGATTCATGAGAAATATAGTTTAGTATAGTTTTTAAGGGTTTTTGAGAGGTAATTTAAAGTATTAACATACAAAAAGAAAGTTTAAATAATCTAAAATTAGAGTTTTTTTATGGCATCAGAATTTAAAGACCCAAAAGATAAAGAACTTTATGAAAAAATAAAGAGCCTTAATATTACTGAATTTTCAAGGGATTTATTCCTAGAAGTATATGGGAGTAAAAAAATATTTTCAAAGAATCAATATTTCTATCTGTACGGTATTGTAGCAGAAGAGGGAGGATTCCCCAATAATATTACTTATGCTGAATTTAGAAAAAAACATGAAGAAAAGTTCAATGAACACTTAAATAATCTAAGAGAGTGTATTGATGCAGGTATTAATATATTTAATCACCGAAACAATGAAAATTAAAATTTTCAAGCATCGATTTTTAAAAATTAAAAAAAACAAAAAATCGATATATTTAAATAGTATACATTCTGTGTATACACATTAGGTATATACTTTTTGTATAAACCTCTTTTCACCAGCCGTGTCAAAAGAACGGCATTTATACTCGATAAAATGGCTGATATTACAAAACTAGTAATGAGAAACTTTAGTAGACATACACCTATAGAGATAGCTGTAGAAGATACTGTATCAAGAGAAGAATATAATAGACAGTGCACTAAAAAAGTTTCTCCTCTAACAAGAAGAAAGATTGCATATTACTCTAAAAAATCAATTAATAGTCTTTATGAAAATATAATAGGTATTTTAAAAGACCCAAGTAAATATTAACAAAATGGCTGACATCTTTGACAACACAATATTATGCAAGAACTGCAATGTAAAAATGCAAAAGGCAAATATAACTAAAAATGGATTTATCTTCAGAGTTGTTGTATGTCCAAAATGTAGCGAGAAGATAGTTCATCCTTCTGATGAGCAGGAGTATGAAAGGTTTGTAAATCTGAAAAACAAGGAATTTAATGTGAAAATGAGACTTGTGGGAATTAGTTATGCTGTTTCAATTCCCAAAGAAATTTTATCATTCATGAATGAGCAAAAGAGAATAATGGATGATATGGTTAAACTTTGCTTTGAAGATATGGGAAGATTATCTATAAATTTTAACGAATTAAAAAGAAAAAGAGATAATTAAAATGGAAAAAATAAACAAAATGAAATACACTCTTTATTTATGGGAAAAATTTGATGAAATAGTTAAGGAGCTAGAGAGTATGCCTTTATATAGTGATATTCATGAAAAAAGAGATATAAATAATTTAATTAAAGACTATAAGTTAATTAAAGAACAAGGTTTAAAGATTAAGGCTCTTGAAGATGTATCTATCTGGGATAGTTATATTACAAAAAACCACTCTCAATTAAATAAAAATATATTATCAATATGACGGAAAAAAGATTAGCACAGTTAAAAGTAGTTGAAGCA
>JBBSXQ010000054.1:0-3886 GCA_038045725.1 Nanobdellota archaeon
AAACTCTCGTCCTTTTCTTTCATCACTCCTTTTTTCTTTGCATAATCATTTATAACTCTTGTCAGAGCTGTTTTAAATCCAGAAACATGAGTTCCTCCCTCAACAGTATTGATTGTATTAACAAAACCAAATATTAAATCTTTGTAAGTGCTGTTATACTGAATGCATATCTCAATTGTCGAGTGGTCAACTTCCTTCTTGAAGTAAATTGGTTTGTGCAGGACTTCTTTTGATTTATTTATCCATGAAATAAACTCTATAAGCCCTCCAGAGTAAAAAAATTCCTGCTCTTTATTTTTTTCTTTATCAGTTAAAACAATCTTTAAACCTGGATTTAGAAAAGCAATCTCTCTAAGTCTTGTCTCTAAAAACTTATAGTCAAACTCAACTGTAGAAAATATATCTGAATCAGGCCAGAAAATTACTTTTGTTCCTGACTCGTTCTGAGAACACTTTCCAGCAACCTCTAATTTAGTTTTTACATCCCCTCTTGAATACTCCTGCCTGTATATCTTCCCGTCTTTTTTAATATCAATAATTAATTTCTTAGAGAGTGCATTAACAACAGAGATTCCAACTCCGTGCAATCCTCCTGAAATCATATATGATTTTTTGTCAAATTTTCCACCAGCATGAAGCTTTGTCAGAGCTAACTGGACAGCAGGAACTTTATATGTCTGGTGAATATCAGTGGGAATACCTCTTCCATCATCATCCACTGTAACAGAACCATCTTTATTTATATCTACAATTATCTTCTTGCAAAAACCTGCAAGAGCCTCGTCAACAGAGTTGTCAACAACCTCATAAACAAGATGATGAAGTCCCTCTTTTCCTGTTGAACCTATATACATTGAGGGTCTTTTTCTAACTCCCTCTAAACCTTCTAAGACTTTTATATTATTTGCATCGTATTTTTCTGGCATTTATTTTACTCCTTCTTTTATAAATGACAGGCTCAAAAACCTTGAAAATCAAAGATTTTCGGAGCACCAAAAATTTCTAATTTTTTAGTGCTTCTTGTTTTTGTTGTCTGGCATTTTTTAATTCGCTTATTTTTCAGTGTTTTATCTTGAAAAAGAACAGAAAATCTGTTCATATGATTTAAATTTACACTCAAAAAAAGAGATAATCCTTTATAAACCTTTCTGCATAAAAATACAATTTGTCGTCGGGAAAATTAAAAACAGCAGTTTAAACACTTCTAACTGAAAAAAGTAAAAAAGAATAAGTTTTTTCTAAATTACATGCTTAAATTCAATCCATAAAGAGTGCTAATTTCTGAAGAGTTAAGACTTCTATTAAACAAAACAACTTCATCAATTGTTCCGTTAAAATAACCACCTATTGTTAATGACCCTGTACTAGAAATATTTGTTCCAAGTGTAGAAGATCCACTTGGAGTGAGAACCTTCATAAACACTCCATTAATATAAAAACCCATATTTTCAGAACCTCTGGTAAATGAAAAAGTAATCATATTCCAGCTTTCATTTTTGATATTTGTAGATAGACCATTGTTCTCTCTATCATACCAATTACTTAAATTCTGATAATAAAATTGTGGCCAGTCATCATCTCTTAATCTAAACCAAAAACTATCACTGCTTTGTGTTTTTTCAAAAAATATGTAATCACTGCATGATGGATTACATGAATTTTTAAGTCCGTAAGGATATAACCATAAATTAAGCGTATAATTATTTAATCCGATATTTAGATTATTATTATGAGATATGACTATTTTATCATTAATCTTGTCAAAACCACATGCATTTCCGTATTTTCCAGCAACATTACAATTCATTCCTCCGTTTAGATTTCCATTATTCATTCCCATTTCATCATTTGCATTTCCATTAAATCTCCACCACGAAACTAATCCCTGTATGTTTCCTAGAAATTGGGTGTCATTTCTTGTGCAAATTTGATTAATACATAGTTCTTCAAAACTGCAGGTTCTACACACTCCTCCGCAACCATCACTTCCACAATACTTTCCTGCGCAATTAGCCTGACTCTGATTTACAGCACTGCATGCTCCATAAAGCCAGTTAGAGCATATTTGTGTCCCGTTTGTAGTGCATGTTCCTGTTGTAAAATTGCAAGTTTTGGTAAGAGAACCACATTCTGTAGGATTTCCACACCCATTATCTCCACACTGTCTTCCTGTACAAGAAGGATTGCAGATATTTGTATTGTCTTCAATTATATAACTGTCAACTTTTCCAATTACCACCTCTCCTGAAGTTCCTGTATTAAAAATAGGATATACTTCTACTTTTTTTAGAGTCTGGCTGTTGAAAATTGTATTAAATGAGAATGTTCTCTGTTCTAACTGAGCTAGAGAGATATTTTCCTGAAAAGTCTGTGAATTTATTCCATCACTAAACACAAATTTTATCCCTGAAATATCTCCCTCACCACTAGACCTAGTAACTGTGACTGTTGCAGTATTGTCATAAATACTAACTTTCTGAATATCTACTGCAACATTTATCTTGTCAAGATTTACCTCTTCTGCATTTTGCTCTAGAATATTTTTAACAGCAAACCAGACAATCCCTATTCCTACAAAAACTAAAAGAATCATTATTAAAGAAGCAACTACGCTTGACAAACCTCTTTTCAGCATTTTTTACCTCAAAACCTGCTTTATTCTTTTCTGCATTTCAAGCTCAAGATCAAGTTTCTTCTTTTTAATATCATCCTCATGCTCCTGTATCTTCTTTTTAAGCTCCAAATCATACTCTTCTTTTAGCTGATTTCTAAGCTCTCTCTCTTTTTTAGCAAGTTCGGAATTAATCTTATCATGAAATTCTCTTGTCAGCATCTCTCTTATCTTTTTCTTCTCTGTCTCTTTCTGGATTATAAAATCCTGCTTGTCTTTTTGAAGCTTTTTTTCTTCAATCTCCTCTCCTTTTAGTCTTCTTGAAAACTCATCATTTAATCTCTCTCTTAATCTTTTTTCATCTCTTTTTAACTGCTCTAGTGCATGAGATTTTAACTGGTTTTTGTAAGATTTTCCAAGCTCAACTCTCTCTTTTTCAAGTGTATTTTTAAGCTTCTCACTGAATTTTTCAGAAATTTCTTTTTGAAGTGATGATTTTACTTTTAAGTCATATTTTTTGTTAAAATCTTTTTCTACTTTTGTCTTATGTTGATTATACTCTCTGACAAGAGACTCATATCTTTCTCTGAACTTATTCTCTCTCTCTTTTAAGTCAGTTTTAAGAACATCATCTACTTCTTTCTCTCTTGACCTTATTCTCTCTGAAAGGGATGATTTAAGATGAGTTAAAAATGAATTAAAATCAGAATCAACAAGAACCCCTACTCCTGAATCTATAACACCTTTCTTTTTTCTAGACTCAACAAGCTTTTTTTCTAATTTTTTAATTTCCTCTTTTATTTCCGGAGAGTCATCTACTTTTTTTCCAAGCCTTTTAATCTCTCTCTGAAGTTCCGGAAGATTCTCTTTTATTTCAGATATATCTCTTCTAGAAATCCTATCTTTTCTCTTTCCGCTCTCATCAATCTTCTCGCTTAACTTCTTAATCTCTCTTTTAAGCTCTGGTATGTTCTCCTTTATATCTTTAATCTCCTCTTTGATTATACTTTTTTTTCTAGATGGGCGGTATTTTTTATTGATTTTAAGTCTTAATGTTTTAAGTAAACGCTCTACATTTAGAATTTCAGAAACATTTTTCAGTTTTGACCTTATTGCCTGTTCCTCTAAGCTAAATCCTCTGGTATCAAGAGAATCCAGCTCTTGTTTGAGCTCTTTAAGTCTCTCTACCCCGAATTTAAATGTCTCAAAATCTTTTCTGTTAATAGAATTTTTACCTGGAGATTTTTTTACAGTTTTCCGCTTTTTTTTGTTTTT
>JBBSXQ010000055.1:0-4171 GCA_038045725.1 Nanobdellota archaeon
ATTGTTTGATTTTTGACTACATACGCCACGGGCTTTAGCCCGTGGTAGTTAACATTTTTCAAGCTCTTTTACAAATTTACGATAACTATTAAATCCTCCACCATTCATTGAGCTTTCATGTAAATTTGTTAGTGTTTCAAATAAACAATTACTTTCTAAACGTCTTCTACTCTTAAAACATTCTTCACATTCAGGGATTAAACCCTCGCTTAGCTCTGATTTTGAAGCCATTTTATTACTGGTTAATACCAGCACTCCATTTGTATTGATATTCATAGGTGCTTCTAGTATTTAAATGTTACTACTATTTAGTACATTTGTTTTGTGTAGTAAATTAGACAACTACTATATTTCTCCATTTAGATACTTTTTTCTCTTATCTTCAGGGAACTTTTCAATAGAATATCTCAGCATTGTCCTTGGCATTTGTTTATATCTTTGGGAGAGAAAT
The DNA here is from genome assembly GCA_038045725.1 of Nanobdellota archaeon. Lineage (GTDB taxonomy): Archaea > Nanobdellota > Nanobdellia > Pacearchaeales > GW2011-AR1 > JBBSXQ01. The sequence goes on from JBBSXQ010000055.1 coordinate 452, forward strand.
AACTCAAGAACATCTGTATTTCTTTTTCCTACCTCTCTAAGCATCCAACCCACTGCTTTGTGTATAAGGTCGTGAGTATCATCAATCAGCATGTTTGCTATAGCAAGAGTCTCTCCGAAATTTCTTCTTTTTATAAAAGCCCCAGTTGAGATAATTGCTATTCTTCTCTCCCAGATATTCTCTGATTTAGCAAGTTGTTTTAATACTCCTGTATCTTCTTTCTGAAGAAATTCTCCGACAATATTTGCAGAAGATATATCTACTAAATCCCAGTTATTGATATTATTTGTATTTTTAAGATAAAACTCAAATATTTGTCTTTTCTTGAGCTTATCTTTTTTGGCTTTTTTAAAATTATTTACTAAGATTATAAGTGCAATCATTCTCTCCTCATGAATTTTAGATTTTAGAAGTGATTGTAGCTCGCTAAATTCCAATCCAGAATATTTTTTTGCAATTGCTCTCTGAACAGGAACTTTAATACCTAAAAAAATATCTCCCTCTCCATACCCTCCTTTTCCTGTTTTAAAGAATCTTTGTAGTAGTTCTGCTTGTTTTTTGTCTGCCTCTCTTTGTAAATCTCTTTTAAGTTTTCCTAGCATAGTTTTTTAAGAAAGAGGATATATAAAAGATTATCTAATTTAGAATTGGATTATAAAAATGAAAACAATATTTGATGAGCATAATGTAGATGAAGTAGAAAGCATAATTAGAGAAGTAAAAAACCTACTAAGTCAGAATAAAAAAGATTCAGAAATACTCGATAGTATAAAAAGTATTTTTAAAAAAGAATTTTTAAGCATAGCAAAAGCAAAAGTAAGAAGTGAGAGAGACATCTATAAGAATATAGGAAAAACAAAATATTTTAATGAGGATGATTTAAGATTTTCAACACCAACAAAAATATCTGAATTAAGGGCAGAAAGATTAAAATGCAAGAGAATAGCTGATTTGTGTTCAGGTGTTGGAATACAGTCATTTGCATTTTCAAAGACATGCGAGAGTGTTCTCGGGATTGAGATTGACAGGAGAAAAAGTAAGTATGCAGAGGAAAATTTCAGGTCAGTTAAAAATTTAGAATTTATTGAAGGGGATGTTCTTGATAAAAAGATAGTTCAAAAAATAAAGGAATTTAAACCAGAAATAGTTTTTTGTGATCCAGAGAGATTAAGTGAGGAGAAAGAGAGGAGTCTAGATAATATTAAACCAGATATTAAAAAAATAATTAGTGTTTATTCTAACCTTACAGAGAATATCTGTATTGAGCTACCTCCACAAATGACTAGAGATAAAATTAGTGAGCTTGGAAATTCAGAATTAGAGTATATTTCCTGGAATAATAAGCTAAACAGGCTGAATATCTATCTTGGAGATTTAGTAAAAAGAGAAATTTCTGTACTAGATATATCTGGTTTTAGATTAGAGAGTAATAAAGATGTAAAAAAAGCTAAAAATATTAGTAAACCTTTGAAATTTGTTTATGAAATCAGCGAGGCAGTAGTAAAAGCAGGTTTGGTGAATGAGATTTGCGAGATGTTAGATGCAAATATTTTAATTAATGAGAAAAATAAGTTAATACTTACTTCAGACAGTTTACATAAAAATAATCCTTTAACAAAGTGTTTTACTGTTCTTGGTTTTTTAGATAGTTTTGAAGAAATTATAAAATTACTTAAAAAAGAAAATATAGGAAAAGTTTTGTTAAAATACTCTGTAGATCCTAAAGATTACTGGAAAGAGAGAAAAAGGTATGAAATTCACTTAAAAGGTGAGAAAGAGGCAACTATATTTAAGAGAGATAAGGAATTTCTTTTAGTAAACTAACTCTTTTTCAACCTCTATCCTGTCACTTGTAGGATACTCTTCAACTCTCTTTATCTGAAACTTATTTTTATATTCTCTAACTTTTTGAGAGTTAATTATAAATCTTGATTTTTCTCTATCAAGATAATAATTTTTTTTGTTTAGTTCTTTTTTTATCTCTTTTAATTTTTTATTATTTTGATAGTTGATTATAAAATAGATAACTGTCCCATCTTCTGTTTTTTTTCCAAACTTTAAAATCTCATGATTTTTTAGCCTATTTTTGAATTGGTGCCAGTTTTTAGTTTCAGCAGTGCAAAAATGTATTTTAATATTTATTTTTTCTTTTTCACATTTATTTAATATCCATAATCCTGCCTCTTTCGAACCTTTAACTGTATATCCATCTTTGTCTAGATGATATTTTTTTACAATGTAATTTATGTTATTCTCACCAACTTCAAGCTCGTTAAGGTTTACAAATTCAACTATTTTAGAGATTTCTTTTATAAACTCAAAAGTTTGTTTTTTAAGGTCAGGAAAAACAGGTATCTCCACACCAGTATTTTCTTTTTTGAAAAATAATAAACCAAGTTTTATTTTTTCTATATCTTTATTTATATCTTTAAAATTATTGTTCTTAGATAGAGATTCTGGATGAAATCTCACTTCATCAACAACTTTAGATAATTTTTTCAGATTATCTTTATTTACTATTTTTGTAGAGAGATAGATATGTATGTGGAATTTTTTAAATTTCTTTTTTAGAGCATTAGCATACTTGATTGTTCTCTGAAGCCTACATAAAGGATCTCCTCCAGTTATTCCACATCCTTCTGAATTGCTTTTTTTAACTTCCTTTAAAACCTCATTAATACTCTTGCATTTTTTTTCATTCATCCAGACTATGTCCTTGTTTCTTCTCAAATCACTTAAAGGACAGTATTTACATTTAGTACTACAAACCCCTGTGATAAATAATACTGATTTTTTACCTCTAACACAATGCTTGCACCCTTCAGGTATTCCATTAAGCGAGTATGAAGAGAATTTAGTCTTTTTCATTAGTATAAAATTAAGGAGATGTATAAAAAACTATCTAAGTTTTTTAAGAATATTTTCTGGAGCCTTGATAAATGCTCTTCTAATGCTTTTTTTTGAAGAACTATTGTTGACATATCCGACTATATCAAATCTAAAAATAGTTTTTTTATCTGGTAAATATCCTGATATTTTTCGAGGATTGTATTGTATTGGTTTTAATTCTTTTACTTTTCTTAAACCACATTATGATATGTATATGGAAAGGGTCTTTCATATCTTGTCTATCATATTCACTTGCACTAGGGCTTCCAGGAATTACCGGTCTATAATTTTTATCTAATAATTCTCTTGATGGAACATGAGAGTGAAAATCACCTATTCCATTTCTATTGTTTATAAGTGAAAAATTCTCAACTCTCTTCCAAGTTTCTTCAAAAATATCAAGCTTTTTAGGGTATCTTTCTACACTCTGAAGAGGGTATGACTCTTCTACTAGCCATCTAATATTTTTAGAAGTATCTTTAACTTTTCCATAGAGAAGACCAAGAGATTCTCTTTCTCTTGCTGTTTCATAAACTGCCCTTAAAAGATTATTTAATGCATATTCATTGAAGATGATTATTTCGTCTTTCATTTTTTATTTAAAATTAAATTTATTTTTGTAAAGCCATTCTTTTCTGGTGTTTTGGCTCTTTTGTCTTTCCACCTACAAGGTGTTTTGATTTCTTTGCAGCAGCTTTTTCCATTTTCTCTCCTGCTTCAACTGTTGCAGATTTTTTCTCCTCTTCTTCTGCTTTCTTTTCCTCTGACTTCTCTTCTTTTTTCTCTTCTTTTTTAATATGTTTTTTGTTCTCTCCACCAACTCTGTCAATT
>JBBSXQ010000055.1:4181-9908 GCA_038045725.1 Nanobdellota archaeon
TCAGGACGTTCTAAAATCTCAACTCTTACTATATCTCCTTCTTTTACTGCTTTTACTTTTATCTTGCTAGGAGGATTCTTAATACCTCTAGACCAGACAAGCTCGTTAAGATACTTATCAAGCCTTATTTTATTCATATCTCTGTCATAAACCTTCATATGCACTGCTATAAATGCTTTGATTATTTTGATTGCCTTATTTGCTTTGTTATAGTTTGGAACAAAACGAAGCTTGTTTCTAATAGGGATAATATACTCTCTCTCAATTTTCTCTGTTTTGATTTCTGTTTTTTTGTCAGTCATGTTTTACCCTAATATTTTTGTTAATATTTTCTCAATTTTACTTTTTTTACTTTCTTCAGCATAAAAGAATATTCCATCTCTAATCTCTTCTGGTTTCATATTCTCTCTTCCTTCTACTTTAAATCCATCAATTAAGTATTCATCATCTGCATAATCTATTTTTTTAATAACTATTATATTAATATCAGGATTAAGATCTGGAAATTTACACATATTTCTTAAATGCATCTTAGTATCATATTTAGTATCTCTCCCTTTAGGCGCGTATTTTATCCATTGTTTTATCATTTTATTTATTTCCTATTTATCCGAAGTGTGATTTTCTCTGTCTTCTTGGTTTAATATGTAACTTTGTTCTTCTCCAGCTTCTTCTGTATCTTGTGATTGAAGAGGGATGTATTTTTTTGCCCATTCCGTATTTCCTAATAACAACCCAGACAGGAGCCCATTTTGTCTGTCTACCTTTTTTAGCTAATTTTGCCTTTCTCTCAGACATATCTCTCTTTTTTTGAGATATTTTTTTAGGTTGAATTTTATTTTCTTTCTTCTTCATTTTATTATATTGTTCCTTCTATTAGTTTAAAATTTGTTTTTTCACAAAAAGCTTTTTTGATTACATTAATCCTTTTTGAATCTGCTGCTATTCCAAGATATGCTTCTCCTGAATTTTTTTGTTCAAGATAAACATAAGGTGTTTTTCTTAAACCTAAATCATACAATACTGACTCTCCATTTTTTCTTAGTCCTTCATGAGTTAGTATTTTTTCTTTAGAAAATATTTTAGCAATTCTATCTATAAGGTCTTTACTATTTACTCTTTTACTTTCTGAATAAACTCTGTATGTTTTGTATGCCATTTTATTTTATTCCTTCTAAAAATTCTTTTCCTTTTTTAGTTAGTTGTCTTCCTGGTTTTCTTCTTGTTCCTCTAACTGCTTTTGCAATCTCTGTAAATCCTGCTTTGTCAGACTGCTGAAGTATTGTTCTTATTATTTTACCTCCTGCTTTCATGAATTTTTCAGGCTTCATTCCTCTGTTTTTTTTACTTCCATATAATGTCTTAAGTCTGTTAACACCAACAACATCATTTTTGTATATCTGTCTTAGAATGCTTGCTGCTCTCTTATGCCAGAATTCAGGATCATCTATTGGCCTCTCTTTTGAAGGACCTGACTTTACAAACTCAACCCACTCTGGTTTCTTAAATTCAGATAATTTTTTAAGAGCTTCTGCTAGTTTTTTATTATATTCTTGAGAGTCTAATTCATATACTGGATTCATTTTTATTTTTAGCCACTCTTTGCAGAGTTAGATAGGCATTTCCATGTCTTTTGACTTGAATTATCTAATAAACTTGGTTTATAAAGTTATCTTACTATCTTTCTCCACTTCTTGACAACTATTGTAAACCCTATGATTCTTGAAGTATAGTTTCTTCCAAGTTTGTTTAATATTTCTTCAGAATACTCTTTCAATTTTTCCTTACTCTCTCTTGCATTTTTCAGGACAGAAATCTTTACATTTTGGTGGTTTTTAAAGTGGCTTTTAAGAGTCTCAATAAAGTTTTCACTAATCTTATTCTTTCCTAGTTGGATGTTTGCTGTTGGTGCCATTTTTCAATCTCGCTTTTTTTAATCTTAATTATCTTAAACTTCTTCACTCCAAAAGTTCCTGTTTTCATTCCTTTTAATTTGTAAATATCTACTCCTTTAAATCTATGGATTATTATGTCTTTCTTATTTTTCTTCCACTCTCTCGAATATCTTGCACAGAATATTGCAGCTTCCTTAATATCTGGTTTTTTTGGCTTGCCCTTTATATTTACAAAAGGGCTTCCTGGTAAGACAGTATGAAAAACCTCTTCGTCTTTTTCAACCTGTTCAATTAATTTTTCATTACTTTCTGCATCTTTTCCAGCAAGAATCAGTGTCCCAGATGCTGTTGTAAATTTTCTTAAATTCTGACTTGTTGGCATTTAGTAAAATAGAAAGAGGAGTTTTTATTTGTTTGGTCTGAAATATAAATACTTATAAATATTGAACTAATAAAAAAATTATGTTAGAAGGAAATTGTTCAAAATCATTAATATTAACTGAGGGGATTTATAATTCATTAATAGCTAAGGGTTTAGATATCTATTCAATTAAATATACCTATAGTATCTGGAGAAGCCATAGAGAAGGAGTAGAAACAAGTTCTTTTATTTTTCTTCTGCCTGCTAGAAAAAATACAGATTCTAGTAAAAAAGTTAGTTTGTCAGAAGATGATATAAAAAGATTAACTTCTTATGATAAAAAAATGTTTAGGTCATGTTTTCCTTTAGAAGAGATTATCTCTGGAAAAGTAAGTGTAAGAAAAGTAAAGGATATAAATCTAGAAGTGCTTAAAATATTAATGAGAGAATATATCATTCATGGATAAGTTTTATTTCTTCCACTTTTCTATTGCATATTTTAACTCTTTATGATTTTTAGCATACTCTTTTAGAGATTTACCTTCTATTACTGCGTCAACAGCCTGTCTTGCTGCTTTTGCTCCTTCAATAGTTCCGTTTGGATGCCCGTGTATTCCACCACCCATCTGTATTACTAAATCTTTTCCTAGATGTTTAATCAAAAAAGGAACATGCCCTGGATGCAATCCTCCAGATGAGACAGCTAGTACTGGCTTTATACTATGCCAGTTTTGCTCTAATCTTATTTTTGTCTCTTTTACTTTCTCTTGTTCAATCTCTTCTCTTATTTCAGAAACTTCCTCTAATTTTCCCTCAAGTTTTCCAACAACAGTTCCAATATGCAAGGTGTCAACACCGATTAACCTTACTAAGTCAGCTAGTACCATCATACTTATTCCGTGCTTTTTATTTCTTGTAAAAGCAGCATGCATTGCTCTGTGAGCGTGTATTGCTAGTTTAAAATTTGCTTCACGTAGAGTTTGCAGAGCACCAAAACCCTCTGTAACTACATCAATCATTATAAATTTCCCACCTAAATCCTCTACTAACTGCGCTCTTTTTAGCATATCTTTTGTTTCTGCTGTTACATTAACTAGATATGCTTTTTTCTCTCCTGTTTTTTCCTCTGCCTTATTCTGCATTTCTAGTGTTCTTGCTACTCTCTCCTCAAAACTATTAAATTTCTGACTTGCTAGATTTTCATCATCTTTAACAATGTCACATCCACCTATCCACGAGTCATAAGCAACCTTTGCATGGTCTAATGTTTTTAATCCTAGTTTAGGTTTTATTATAGTTCCGACAAATGGTCTGTCATAAACTTTCATCATCTTTCTTATTCCATCTATCCCGTATCTTGGTCCAAAAAAACTCTTGATTAGTGTTTTTGGTATTTCTATGTCCTCTAATCTTAAGTTTTTTACAACCTTCATTCCAAAAATATTTCCTGCTATGCTTGATAGGATATTAGGAACATTTCCTTTTTCAAATAAATCTGAAGGATAAGCTATTTTTACCAAGTTACCTTTAATTGAAAAAACTTTTGCAGCAATTTTATTTACATAACTTTTCTGAGTTTTAACATCTGTCCATGTTCCTATACTTGATTCAAGAGCAATATTATTAGCAGCCTCTTCAATAGATACTTTATTTGGCTCTACTCTGAATAAACATATTAAATCATTTCTTGGCTTGTACTTTAAGTCTACAAAATCAAAATTTTTTTTAACCATCTTTTTATTATCTAATTTAGTGGACTTTAAAAATATAACTTAATTTAAGGTTTTTGTATGATTAATTATTTTTTTAATATATTTATCTTTTGTAAGTTCTTTTTTTAATATTTTCTCTACTTCCTTTTTAGGTACTGCTTTTTTGTAGCTTCTCTTATTGATAAGAGCATCATAAATATCAGCGACTGCAAGAATCTTTGATAATTTCTGCAGTTCACCATTACTCTCTCTTCTATCTTTTTTATTTCTTTTATTATTTCTTCTTTCATTATTTTTTCTTGGGTAGGCATGTTTCTGATACTCGTGATGGGAAATAACTATTTTTTTTATATCTTCATCAAAATTTTTAAGTTTCAAAAATCCAAGTCTGACATGTTTGTTTATTATCTCTTTTTCCTCTTTTGTCAGGTTAGCTGCTTTATACAATACTTTTTTAGGAATTCCTATTTTTCCTAAGTCGTGAAATAATCCTGAAATACAAAGTTTTCTTATCTCTTTAACTGGAAGAGAATTTTTATGACTAAGATAAAAACATAATATGCTAACTCTCATACTATGTTCATAAGTTTCTTTATCATATTTTTTAAGGAATTTTAAATATCTCTGAACTTTTTTTTCACTTATAATTTTTTTAAAATTATCTTTTGTCTTTTTTTCAGTATTTTTCATAAGATTCTTTGAAAAAGCAGATATATAACCTTTTCTAAATTGTTTTTAGCACGGGTAAAAGAATACAAATTCTTATAAATAATCACTTTCTGATTAAGTTATGAAAGGAGTGTTTGTTATCTTAGATGGAATAGGAGATCTTCCCTCTAGACTTCTTGACGGGAAAACTCCTCTAGAGTCTGCACATACACCTAATCTTGATTTTTTTGCAATGCACGGAAAACTTGGATTTATGCATCCTGTAAGAAAAGGATTTGTTCCAGAATCAGATGAAGCTATTGTCTCTATTTTTGGAAATGACTTGATTTTAAATTCAAGAGGACAGTTAGAGGCAAAAGGAAATGACTTAAATCTTTCAAGAGGAGACCTTGCTCTTAGAGTTAATTTTGCAACAGTTGACTCTCTTGCAGACGGAAACATACTAGATAGAAGAGCTGGGCGAACACTTACAACTAAAGAAGCAAAGGTTTTAGCAGAGGCAGTAAATAAGATTAAAATAACCTCAAAATTCATTTTTAAGACATCTATTCAGCATAGAGGAGTTCTTGTCTTTAAGGGAGGATTTTCAGAAAACATAACTGGAAATGATTTTCCTTATGTTCAGGGAGAGCTCCAAAACAAAGGGAAAATAAGACAGATAAAACCCACAGATGATGAAGAAAATTCGCAATATACTGCAAATATAGTAAATGATTTCTTAGAAAAAGCATATGATGTTCTTAATCTTCACCCTCTAAATTTTGAGAGAAGAAAAAAAGGGCTTCTTCCTGCAAACTATCTTCTTGTCAGGGGAGCTGGTGCAGAATTACCTAAACTTAAGCAGTATAAAAAATGGATATCTATTTCGTATATGCCTCTTGAGATAGGCTTTTCACGAGCTTGCGGTATGCAGGTTTTTTCTTTTAACTATCCTCAGCTAAAAGAATTTGATGTTTACAATAATCTTTATGATGGACTAAAAGAAGCTTGCAGTTTTGCTATCAAGACACTTAAGAGAGATATTAAAGCAGATTATGCTTACATACATATCAAAGAGACAGATATTCCTGGGCATGATAATAAACCAGTT
>JBBSXQ010000056.1:0-2356 GCA_038045725.1 Nanobdellota archaeon
TACATCATTTGATACTTTAAGACGAGGATTTCCATCTCATCTTGGTGAAGATATAAATAAGATTGCAAGAGAATTAATTAAACAAAATTATATTGTTACTAAATCAACAAATTATGGTTTACATGTTTCACTAAACAAAGAAAAAATAAAGGAAATTGAAGAATTCATCAGAAAAGTTTTAGGATATAGTTTCTAATTTAAAAATAATATACTCTGCACTAAACTCTATTATATATTCAAAAAAATGTCTCTGGGGGATATTTAGGTTTAAGTTAAATTTAATTTTGTGTATTAACTATAATATCAATCAAACTACTTCTCTTAATCTTTCATATTCATCTCTGCTTATGTTAATCTGTTTTAAAATTGTATTTAATAAACCAGTACCTATTTCTTCACCAGAATGAACAGGAACAACAGTTCTCCTTCCATCAGAGTGCTTGAATCTTATATGACTTCCTTTCCCATGTATTTTCTCAAAACCTAACTTTTCTAATATCTTACAAAGTTTTTTACCAGAAATAGGGATAAGTCTTCCCATTTTAATTAGTTACTTCTACTTTTTGTAATCCTATAAATTTCATTGGCTTTATTTCATTACCATCTGCTTCTAAACAAACCTCTATAGCTTCTTTAATCCTTTCTAATACTTGATTAAGAGTTTTTCCCTGAGTATAACAACCAGGGATGTCTGGAACACTTGCTACATATAATCCCTCTTCATCCTTCTCTATGACTACATTAAATTCCATGATTTATAGAAATACTTTGTATTTAATAATTTATGGGTATTTTTATAACTCAAATCGTCACGATTGAGCGATTAAGAGAAGTTTGATGCTTTTTTATTATATCCCTAGATTACTCATAAATGCAAAAAGGATTTTCTGCCATTAGTTTCCCAGTTAAGGCATAAGCCATTGCTCTGCAACCTCCACACTTCTCTTTATTAGTGCATTTTCCACATTTTCCTCCCAATTTATCTCTGTCACGTAATTCTGTTAATGATTGAGAGTTCTTCCATATTTCCTTAAGAGGTTGTTTTTTTAAATCACCAATAATTAAATCTGGTATTAAAAGACAAGGAGTCACCTTTAAGTCTGATTTTATAACTATTGCACTCATTCCTGTAGCACAACCAAAACCAAGTCTTACTTCTTTATCTATCTTATGTTTTAAATAATATTCTCTAAGGAAAAGATAATATTGTGAGTCTGTCACTTTTATCTTTGGTTTTTCTCCTAGAGAATATTTTGCAGAAATTTCAAACATTTCTCTTATCTGACTTTTTTCTAAAAGTTCAGTGAGTAATTCTTTTCCTCTTCCAACAGGTACTAAATTTGTAAATTCTACATCCACTCCTAATTTTTTTCCAAACAAAATATAATCATTTATTTCGTGAAAATTCCTTTTCATAACAGTCATTGCAATTTGAGTATCTATTCCCCTATTTTTACAGTTTGATGCGCCATTTACTGCCATTTCCCAATAATTATATCTATTTTTTCTAATTTCATTATGTGTGTTTTTATTAGGACTGTCTATATTTATACTAACACTTTCTAAACCACAAGAATATAATTTTTTTGCTAAATCTTCATTTATTAATGTACCATTGCTAATCATTCTTGTATGCATTTCTTTTTCTTTAGAGTAATTTATTAGTGAAGGTAAATCTTTGTCTAATGTAGGTTCACCACCAGAAAAAGCAATGTAATCAACACCATATTTTTTAAGTCTATCAATTAAACTTAATTTTTCTTTTAATGTAAGATTTGGATTATGTGAATTCTTAGTTGAATCTGCAAAACAATAAATACAACCAGGATCAATATTACACTTATTAGTTAAATTCCAATAAACAATTGGTTTTTTATTATATTTCATTTTCTTCTAATCTCTTAATTACTTTCTTTTTAAAATCATCAATGTCTTGTATAAAATTAACTATATCATATTTTTTATATATATTACTACAATAACCCATTCCACATTCAACTTTATCAGTTTTAACATCCGCATATCCATTAGTGAGTTCATATTCATCAGTATACCTTGTTTTTATTGCTATTGCATTTCTTTTCAGATTTTGTTTTAAATAAGAAAAAAGAGGATAATCTTCATATATTTTATAAACATATAACTTTATCTTTTCTTTCTTTCCTGTTTCAATTAAGAAAAATTTTCCTTTAAAGGGTGTATACATTTCTAATTCCTTTTCTATTTTAGGTTCGTATTTTTTTTGTTTTATTATGTCTTCTAAAAAATTCATTATCTCTCTTCTTTTACGACCTTTAAACAAGAAGTAATTCATATTATATTTTTATATCCTTTTTTATTAAATCAAATAAATTTT
>JBBSXQ010000057.1:0-5785 GCA_038045725.1 Nanobdellota archaeon
GTTTTTCTTAGTATTAATTATTCTTGTTGTTCTTGGAATAATCTTTAGAGACAGATTAAGAAACTTCTGGTTTGCACTAAAATCAAAATTCTCAAGGGGAAAGCAACCTTCAGGGCCAACAACTTTTGGACCAAGAGGTCCTCCAAGATTCCCGCCATCAATGATTCCTTCAAGAGGTATTCCGAGGAGAATTCTCCCACCCATACAAAGACAGCCTATAGTAAGAAGTCCTGTAGTAAGAACAAAAAACCCAAAAGAGATTGATGATGTTCTTAAGAAGCTGAAAGAAATGAGCAAGTAAAATATATTAAAATAAATACTAAAATCCAACTTCGTTTGGATTTTCTCTTAAAGAATATCTATTAATCAAGAAGTAATTTAATAGTTTAATCTAAGAATCTACTTTGGATGTTTTATCATAAATAGGTTGTTTCTTTTATATGCTCTTTAAAAACAATATTTATTAACTCCTTTTTTCTTAATTAGACATGAAAAAGAGTGTATTGATTATATTTGCATCTTTATTATTTATTCCCACAATCTTTGCAGTTGAAGTAGGTATGAAGAACGAGTTTGACTCTGGAGAGACTCTTATTGTAAAAATATCTGGAAATTTTATTAACTCTATAACTAAAGAGAATATATTTCTTTATAGAGGGCATGTAAGAACAGCAATACTTCCTGAGCTTGTTAAGATTGATGATGATTTTTATATCTATTTTCAGCTTTCTGGAAAAAATTCTGGAAATTACTCATTTTCAATAGAGAATGCTAAGTATATGAAAGGCACTCAAATTAGCGAGGAAGATATAATTAAAAATTTTTCAATAAATAATCAGACAGCAGATTTCTCTGTAAATCCTGGAGCTGTTATTTCTGATACTGATTTTTCTTTAGAACTACAGAATTTGCAGGATAAAACTATAACTGTTAAAGTAAACACTGAGACAGTCTCAGGAGATAGTAAAGGATTTTTCTCCATCTTTGATGGAGTGAATCAGGTTAAGAAAGAAGAATTAGTAAGTTTAAAATCAGGAGAGTTTAAAAAAATTTATTTTAATCTCAACAGCATAAATCACTCAACATTTAATAAAATTTATCTTAGCACAAATAATACCTCTTATGAAATTCCTGTTTCAATAACATCAAATAAAAGCATAATAAACAATAACAACTATACTAATGGTAGTGATGATGAAACTTTAACAAACGAGTTAAAATTTAGGCCATCTGAACTAGATATTGTTATCTCGACAAATTCAGAAACTAAGAAGATAATTTATCTCTCAAATATAGGGGAGGATAATATTAATAATATAACTATTTTTCTATCAAATAAACTTAAACAATATTCCAATATTTCTGTTAAGAAGATAAATGAGTTAAAATCCAACTCAAGTTATAAGTTAGAATTATCTTTTTTTTCTAGTGGTGAAAATAAAAATGTTAGTGGAGAGATAAAAGCAGTTTATTTTATAGGAACAGAGGAGAATTCAGTTTATCTACCTGTGAATTTAAGTATACTTAAAGGATTTATTTCTGACTCTAAAATTAATAATAAGACTTCACTAATAGAATTAACATGTTCAGAGATTAACGGAATAGTTTGTGAGGATGATGAGTCCTGTGATGGAGATTCAGAACTTACTAAAAGTGTTCTTTGTTGTACTGGAAAGTGCAAGAAAGAGAGTGTAAGTTCAACAGGAAAAATAATTGGCTGGAGTATTATAATTTTTATTATGCTTTTTTTATTCTGGTTTTTTAAGGTAAAATACAGAGGAGCAAAAAAAGAAGTTAATTTATTAAGTAAAAAATAATTATTTTTTCCTCTTTTCTTCTAAGATATTTCTTAGATTTTTTTCAAGAATGGATTTTTCAACTTGGAGCACTCTTGCAACTTCATCATATCCGTGAAGTCTTCTTACTGTTTCATTAAGGATTTCATTCCACCCAGAATTTGTAAGAGCAATAAACTCAGGGGATATTACTTCTATATTTGCAGGCATATATTTGAAAAGAATCACAGCAAGATTCATAATATCCTCCACTTCAACCTCAATCTCGGCAAATGTAGTGTAAAATTCTTTATGGTCTTTCATTAAAATAGGCTCGTTTATTTTTTTCTCAGTAACTTTTACTCCTTTTTCTTCACTAATTTTAGTTATTATCTCATTTAGAGTTTCTTTTAGGTGTTCTGGTGGTTTTCCAATTACTTCAATTATAAGTGCTGCTCTTATTCCCTCTGTTGTTTTTTTACTCAAGTTCATTTTTCCTTGAAAATACCTTTTTTAGTGCAAATAAAAACACAAGAAGGATACAAAATGTTAAAAAACCATAAAGCCCAAGAGTGTTTTTATCTATTTCCTGATTATCTTTTGTGCTTTTTATATCTTTAGGATTTAAATTTATAACTTCCCCAGTTATAGATTTAATATCTTCTTTCTTATTTATCTGAATTGAAGGTATTGTTTCTTTTGTTTTTGAAGCATCTTCTTTTTTAGAACTTGTACAGTTATTCTCTCCCTCTTTTGTTGATAAGACAAATTTCCATTTTTCACATATCTGCCAGGTTTTATCATTATTTTCATTATCTGCAAATAAAGGAGTGCTATCAACTAAAAATCCAGAACTATTATAGAAAGATATTTTTTCATTTGAATTATCCAGCCACTGCTTTTTTATAACATAGACATAATATTCTGAAAAACTTCCGCTAAGAGCTATTTCTTTTCCGTCGTTGTTAATAATTTTATATCCCTCTAAATTTAACCCGCTATCACTATAAAATTCTATCCACTCTGCTCCTACATCATTTCCAGGAGGATTTAATTCAACCTCTGTTATACTAATTGCAGAAATTAGATTAACTGAAATTATGACACATAGGAAAAATAAATATAGTCTCCTCTTCATATAAAATAATACACTCATCTCTTTTTATAGATTATTGTACAAAAAGCATTATTTTTAGATATATTTTTAAAACTGCGTTTCAGGAAGAAACAGACAGTGTATAGAACAGTATAGCAATTTTTCAGCTAAATCTTTTTGTGCAGTATGCCAGTTTTTTTCAGGATTATCTTCTCTATAATTACTTGCATTATATTCAAGATAGCTCTTAAATCCAGTTAAATAGTCTTTACTTGTTGGTTTTTTACTATTGATAAATTTTTTAACTTCAGGACAATTTAATATAAAAAATTTAACTAATCCCAATTTTACAGTTGTATCTGTTTTTTGAGGTATTTTTGAAGCAATCCCTATTAAATCAGGATAAATACCAATAATTTTAGAATAATCTATCAGTTCTTTATATTGGTCTGTTGGTCTCTCTATAGGACTACGTAAAACCATAACTTATCTTATTTTTCTATGTTTATTAACTTTTTGCTTCTTTAATGATTATTTATCCAAAAAATTGTGCGAATCTTTTTCCTTTTTCCTTTGCATCTTCAAGATTAATAACCCAATTTTTCCCAGAATCAGAGAGTTCTTTTGGGTTTATAAAAAACCAGCCCTCTCTATTAAACCTCAAAGCTATAACTGGCTTTAATCCAAAGATATCAGAGAATATCATGAATTTATTTATCTGGTCTTTAGAGATGTATTTTACTGGTTTTTTGCTTGACTTGACTTCTACACAGTATTTTGAGCCTTTTTTTCCAGCTATTATATCGCAATCTGCGTTTTCCATAACCCCACTTCCTGCAACACGCACAGCTCTGAAGTTATTAGCAATAAACATCTCACATAATTCACGTTCAGTCTTGCTCCCCTTTGCTTTATTTCCACCTGCCATTTTAATATAATAAGATGATAATAAAGCAGTTTATATAATTTAAGTTTAATATAAATTAAGGATATCTTTTTAGTAATTAGTTAAGAAATTTTTTTTATCTATATCTATTTGATATCATTCCTAATGCAATTATTATAATAATCACAGGTATCCATGGTAGATTAAGACTAACAACATCTAAGTCATTAAGCAACCAGACAAGAGCCCATATTAATATAATGACTGCTAAAACCGGAAATCTTGCCTTTACCATATTTAATATTATATTTTAGAATTTATAAATTTAACTTAAATTTTTTATAAATCTCTTGCCTGCAATGTTCTTCTGTTATTTGCCTTTGCTCTTTTTATTGCATCTCTTAAAATATCCTCTACTTTCCTTTCAAGAGCCATCTCAACTTCTTCAGCAACACTACTAACAGAGTTTTCCTTGTCAAGCTCTTTTACTGCTTTTTTTATGTTTGATTTTACAATTAGGGACATTTTTGTTACTTGACCTTTACCATTTGGTTTATTCCTTTTGAGAGGGCATTATAATGTTTTGTATGGTTATCTATAATATTAGCAATTAGTACTGAGAGAACTAATCCAAAAACCCAAAAAGTTATTATTCCCCAAAAATAATAATCTATTTTATTGTTGTTAAATAATACTGAATATATTTCTTTCCACTTAAATGAATAATCTCTACCAATTATTTTAAACAATTCTATAGATACTGTTAAAAAAAGAGCTGAGATAAATCCAAAACTTAAAAATAAACTATTTTGATTCCAGAATCTTGCCTTAGAATCTATTTCTTTTTTGATACTAAATAATTGCATCTCTTTATCCATATTTTCCTTGTTGAACTTTTTTCTCAAGCATTTTTTTTAATGGATCATCTTCAGGTTTCATTAATGGAAAAATTACACACTCTTTTAGTGGTTTATTCATCAAATAACTAAATAATCTTTCTGAGAGCCCAAATCCACAGGTCGGAGGCATACCGTATTTTAATGCTTCTACAAATCCTTTGTCATGTTCTTGCGCTTCAGAATCACCAGCATCTTTTAATTCCATCTGGTCTTTGAATCTTTTTTCTTGGTCAGCAGCGTCGTTAAGTTCAGAATATCCATTACCTATCTCTGAACCGGCAATTATCACCTGGAATTGTTCAACTTTTCTTGGATCTTTTTCATCCCTTTTTGCAAGAGGAGATATTTCAACTGGCTGTCCTGTTAAAAAACCTGGTCCAGATAATTTCTTCCTACAAAATTTCCACAAACTGTCAACAAGTCTCCATTTATCAACTGCAGGATTATACTCTATCTTTAATTCCTCTAATTTTCTTATAATTTCTTTTTTATCTGCTTTGTAAATATCTATTTTGGTATGTTTTTTTATTATTTCTTCATAATCATAAATTTCCCATTTTTTTCCAAGATCTACTTTATGTCCGTGCGATTCAAATTTTAAATTTCCTAAAACTTCTTTTGCAATTTTCTTGTACATCTTTTCAATAAGTTTCATTCCATTTTTATAATCTGCATAAGCCCAATAAAATTCCATCTGAGTATAATCTTGAAGGTGTTCCATATCAATTCCCTCATTTCTAAATTGCCTTCCTATTTCAAATGTTTTTTCATAACCAGCAACCATTAATTTTTTTTGCCATAACTCCCCCATTGAAATTCTTAAATAAACATCTAGATTAAGCGCATTATGATGAGTTTTAAAAGGTGTTGCTGATGCTCCTCCAGCTGAATTTTCTAATATAGGTGTTTCAACTTCAAGGAATCCTTTTTCAATCATAAAATTCCTTATGGTTCTCCAAAATTTTTCTCTTTTTAAAAATAATTCTTTTGTTTCATTATTCATTAAAATATCTAAATATCTTTTTCTTAATTTTTCTTCTTCATCCTGCAAGCCGTGCCATTTTTCAGGAAGAGGTAGCACTGATTTTGTCAGCAATTCAAGTTTAGTTACTAGAATAGAAGTCTCTTT
>JBBSXQ010000058.1:0-2128 GCA_038045725.1 Nanobdellota archaeon
GGTACGGATATAGATGCCAGACAGATGGAGTTTTAAAATATAACATAACTTTTGACAGCTCACTTTACAAATTTGGAAAGTATTTTTCTGAACTAACATTATTTGCAGGAGAAAATCCATACACTTCTGATAAACAAGAATTTATGATAACAGATATAGAGGAACCTCTTGATGGATGCTCTGTAAGAGGAGATGGCGGTAATCTTATTATTAATGAGATAAATCTTGGAGAGGGAGATATTAATTTTCATATCCCTCTAGGAAATGCTGCTAACGGAAAAGGCTCATTTTCAGCACAAAAAGGCTCTGAAAGACTCGAGTATAAATATGAGATAAAAAAAGTTATCCAGAATACAAATAGCATGGCAACTATACTTGTTATGGGAGAGTATAAGCTACAGAGAGATAAACAAATTCAGGAAGATGCAATAATCACTCTTGATAAAATCAACAAAAAAGTATCTCTAAAGAGTAAAACATTTAGCATAGAAGATATGAAAGTCACTTTTATGAACAGGTGTTAGTAAGAAGATTGTTGAGATAGTTGTTATTAATATCTCCTGATTAAAAACAAAAGTAGATATAATCTAGATTTGTAGGAGATAAATATATTATTAGTAATTTCCTTTTCTTTCATAACCTTTATGGGTTTCTTCAACTTCTAAAATTATTTGGAGGATTTTAAATTGCCCACCCGAAACATTTGTGTAAAATCCTCTTGAACCAGGAGTTAATTTAATCATAAATAAATTAGTAATTCCGTATTTCTTTTCATAATATTTGTATACTGGAAGTTTTTTTGAGATAGGAATTCCTATCCTATGTTCTTTTAGAAATGTAATTGCCTTGAGAATTAAGAAGTATAATTTTTCATCTAGTCTTATTTCCTTTCTGTAGTTCTGACTCAATCTCAGTTTTAACTTTAAATAATCCAGGAGATAATTGGATGACAAATTCTTTTTCCATTAAATACTAACTGTTCTCTGTATAAACTCATTTAGTTTTTTGTTGTTAGGAAATATCCAGATAATTTTGTCTTTATCAAACATAATCTTGTTTGATTTTTCCAAATAATTCAAAATAAGTTTAAATGTCTGATACTGCATCTTCTTAGGAAGAGCCTTCCATAACTCCATTCTTGTCGGATACTCTTTCATCTCTTGAATTATTCTTTCCACCATTAGTATAGAGTCTAACTGTGGATAGTGTAGTATATTTTCCATTGTATAAACTTATACAATTAAGTATTTAAACTTTTTGTATGTCTTTTATTTTTTAATAATATTACGCTTCTATAAATTCAAGACTTCTTCTACTTATAAGACCTTTTCTCTTTAGTTTTACTTGCTTTCCTCTCTCATTAAGAATATTAGATGCAACATCAAATTTAATAGAATCATAATGACTTTTTCCAAAGCACGGGAAATTATTATACAGACAATTACTAAAAGTCAACAGAGAACTAATACCAAGATATGTAAAAAAATAGTTTTCATTAATAAAATTTTTGAATAAACCCTCATAGAGAGAAAATCCTGCAATAGCAGACCCCAGAAGAGTGGCAGCTCCAAAAAGACAGGATCTGTCTGTCTTTTTTTTAGCAACATAGGTTTCTTTAAGAATACTTTTTAACTCTTCATCAAATAATCTAGTATAATTGTATTTAAAATCATAATTCTTGCTTATAATTTTTTTAAACTCTTCATCAGATAATAGGTTATCATCATAACCTGAATTACCAACCATAATAAAAGAGGTTTTTAGATTATTTAAATATGATTATTTGTTAAAAGAATAAATAAATTTAATTTTTGTTAATATTTATCCTGTTTATCTCTTCTTTAAGTCTGGGCATATCCTTCTCTATTATGTTCCAGACTCTATCTAAATTTATCCCGAAATAAGCATGACTTAAAACATCTCTAAACCCAGATATATCTTTCCAAGCTATTTTTGGATATCTTTCTCTAAATGAATTAGGTATGTTTTTAACTGCTTCCCCGATTATTTCCAACTGCCTAATTACCGCACTCTGCCTTAGATTATTTTTAGAAAACTTTTCTTTATTTAAATTTTTTGAAAATTCTTCTATATTTTTTATGCTGTTTAGTATATCTTCAATAAATAA
>JBBSXQ010000059.1:0-2456 GCA_038045725.1 Nanobdellota archaeon
ATTTAATCATTAAAATTTTTCCTAGATAGTTAATAAAAAACAACTGTCTAAGTAATTTATCATCTCTATTAGTTTAGATGTTTTAGAATTAATAGATTATATTAATTTACCAATTTAGAGAATTTTTTAGAGTAATAAGTATTATATTACTGCTTCTTAATTTCATATATTATTCTTGTCTTGCAAGGAAGCTTTGATTTGATTTGCTGAATTATATGTCTAGCAAACATCACTGCTTTGGGATCAGCTACTGCAATAAAGAAAATTCTTCCGTTAGGTTTAACAATAGCTGCTTTTCCTACAGGTGCTCCGTAAGATAATTGCATTCCTGTCTGCATTCTGTCTGCTCCTGCTCCTGTCAACATTTTATTCTCTCTCTGAATATGATGTGGGAAAGGGACAACTCTAAAAAGAAATTGTCCTGCAAGTTCTTCCTCAAGTTTTTTAGTTATATACTGTCTGCATGCTTCAAGAGCATTGTGTCTTATCTGAGTATGTCCTGTAGATACAATTGTTAGACAGTGGAGTAATTTTCCCTTATTGAATAAAGATTCACTCCCCATACTAAACTTTGCTATCTTTTGTGGAGGGACTGTCTTAATATATGATCTGCTTTTTTGCTTACTTATTCTTGTGAATGGAACAGCCCTCATTTTTGAGTATGATGATGCTTTTCTTAATCCTACCATTTTAATTATGAACTCCTTCTTCTATTTTATTATTATAGGTGCAATTAAGGCTATCATGAATACAATAAAGCTGATAATGATTTATTATTTGATTATTACGATTCATTAATCCAATAAACATTTTAGCTAATTCTTCTTGATTAACATGCTTGCAACTTTCAATTAATTTGCAGATGCTCATTTTATTTCTCTCTTCGTATCCTGACTCGAAGATTTATCATTTTTAATTTCACTAGTCAAAATATTTACCTCTGTTGTTACTGCCTGCCCAGGAAGCCCTCTTTCAAAAATAGCTCTAACTATTCCTTTAATTCCATGTGTTCCTGAGATTTTTCCCGCGATTATTTTTCCAGATGGAGATTTCCATGTAACTTCTTTTCCTATAAACTTCTCAGCATCATTTTTCTTAATAACTCCGTCTATCTGGATTAGAAAATGTTTCTCTTGAATAGTATGTCTTCCTCTTCTGAATTGTACAACTTTTCCTTTTGTCATTTTATATAATCTTCTCTAATAACTTACAAGAAAATTAGTTTTTAAAGCTTTTGAAATCAGCTCTTTTTAATAATTCCCTCTCCAGAATTATCATCAATAGTATAACCTAATCTTTTTATCTTTTCCCTTAACTCATCTGCTTTTTTCCACTCTTTATTCTTTCTTGCAATTTCTCTTTCTTTTACTAGTTCCCTAATTCCTTTAGGTATAATAATATCTTCTTTTTCTAGCAGTTTTAATCCTAAAACTTCATCAATTTTTTTTACTGTCTGTATTTTACCATATGCTTTCTCATCTCTTATAAGTTTCCATAAAACCTGAAGAGCTTTAGGAGTGTTTAGGTCATTATCCATCACTTTTTCAAATTCTTTAAGGTATTTTTCATTTGTTTTTTTATCATCTTCTATATTTTCAATTATGTTTTTTAATCTATTATATGAATTTTTTGCAGACTCTAAGTTCTTCCAGGTAAAGTTTATCTTTTGCCCATATATCTTTGTAAGAAAGAAATATCTTAATTTCATAGAGCTAAATCCTTTTTGTTCTATATCTCTTAGATTGTAAAAATTTCCAAGAGATTTTGACATTTTTTTCCCGTCAACTAGCAAATACTCATTATGGAGCCAGTATTTTACAAATTTCTTTCCTGTAAAAGCTTCTGACTGGGCAATCTCATTTTCGTGGTGTGGAAAAATCAAATCAACTCCTCCAGTGTGAATATCAAAACTCTCTCCAAGATATTTCATTGACATTGCAGAGCACTCAATATGCCAGCCAGGTCTTCCTTTCCCAATCTCTGTTTGCCAGAAGACATCTCCATCATCTTTAGTATAGAATTTCCAGAGGGCAAAATCATTAGCACTAGCTTTGTCATACTCATCCTTGAGTACTCTCTCACTTGCACCAACTTTTAGGTTTTCTAATCTTGTTTTTGATAACTTTCCATAATCTTTGAATTTTTTGATTGAGAAGTAGATTCCTTCATCTGTTTTATATGCAATTCCTTTTTTTATTAAATCTTGTATAATTACAATCATCTCTTTGATATGTTCTGTTGCTTTTGGCATAATTTCTGGAATCTCAATATTCATCTTATTAATATCCTCTAAAAATGCTTTTTCATATATTTTTGTAAATTCCCCAAGTTTCTTGCTTTGTTTCTGGCTGTCTCTTATTGTCTTGTCATCAACATCTGTTATATTCATAACTTCATTTATTTTATATCCAGAATGTTTAATGTATCTTCTAAGAGTATCAGCAAAAATATATGCT
>JBBSXQ010000060.1:0-2047 GCA_038045725.1 Nanobdellota archaeon
TTTTTCTTAGTTTTCACCCTACAGCAAGCTGTAGGGTATAACGATTAATTAAAAAAGAAATATATTACTCTCTACCTCATAAATATCCTATAAAAAATAATCTTGAAAGGTTTGTGGAGTGATTATTAAATTAATTATTAATAACTTTATATTTTCTTGATGGCTTAAATAATCTAGCCTGTTTTACCTTTTTATCTACTGGCTTCATAAATAAAGGAGCTGCAAAACTAAAGATTCCTTGCCCTGATTCATCTTCAGAAATATTTTTCTTAGCATGAACTACTTTTTTCTCACAAGCTAGTTTCATACTACAATCATCACACTTTCTGCCACGTTCAGGATATATATTTCCTTCTATTACTCTTTTTTCTCCTCCCTGAATCATTTTTATAACTTCATAAAAATGATCATCTGTCCTAGAAGTCCTATTAATTAACTCAGGTATTGTTTTTATCTTTTTATTTTCTTTTGCTAATTCTTTAACATGTTGTGCTTCTAACATAAAGAATTCGTGAATTATCTTATCATTAACAAACGATTTATTTTTTTCTTTCTTACTAGGTAAATTAACAGATTTTGCAAAATTTTCATCATGATAACATAAAGAGTTTAAACCAACATTATACATAGTCATCTGTGGATCATGATGTAATTTCATATAACCCATCCAAGATTTTCCTGATTTATAATCTCTTATTATAAGTTCTCCATTTTTAATCCTAATTTCATCTATCTTTCCTATAAATCTTCTCCTAAATGCAACAAATTCAAATGGGATTTCAGTATATAATGGGGGTCCTTCATTAAGAAGTATGTCAAATAAGGATACACAAACTTTTTTTACTGATTCTGCCATAGTATGTTTTTGCTCTTTAAAAGTCCAATCTACTTTTTTACCAGAACTTTCAAACATAATAATTTTCTGGTAAAATTTCCCTCTCCCATATTTCCCAAATCCCTCAGCATTATTATATTTGTCACCTAATCTGTTCCAAAAATGTTCAACAAGCTCGTGAAGACACGAACCTTTTTTAAAAGCAGGAAGTTCAAGCTCTTTTTCATGCTGAACATATTTAAGATAATACCTCATAAGACAATAGTTCATAACATCTATTCTTGAAGAAGAATATTTTAGCATTAATTAACCATAAAACAGCCAATTTTAAGGATTATTGTGATAAAAAATATAAAAAATTATAAAAAATGGCTGATTTTTCAGCCAATCAAAACACTTCTCTCTTCATCTCTCTTTCTTGAAAGCCTTCTGCTATAATCAAGGATTCCTGGCAAAGTTTTTCTTGCTAGTGCATCTGTATAACCTAAGTTTTTCATTACACTCATGTAATCCTCATCAGTTAATCTGCATCCAGGGTTAATTCCAAAAACAAGATTTATCTCTCTCTTGTCCCTCTTCTCTTCTATATAACCTTGAAGAATCTTTCCGTGTCTTGGATACTCCTCAGCAAATTTATCTACTGCCTCGCTCATTGTTCTAGCCTTAAGTTGCTCACCATGAGTTACTCTTGCATAAGTTCTCTCTCCTTCAAAAGAGTCTCCAACAGAGAGTTCAAGTGCTTTTCCAAGCTTAGGCCTAGTTCTTTTAAGCTTTCCATCCATACTTGATACTGGGATGTAAATCCTATCAGTAGCTATAAGCTCAATTAACTTTCCTTCAATGTTTTCCATTTTATTTTCCTCCATATTTATTTAGTTAATAATCAAAGTTTAAAGAAGTATATTAGTTTATGAGGTGATAAAACTCACCACAATAGAAAGATTTAATAAATATCATTATCTATAGAATATATGAATGAAGAAGACAGAAAGTTGGCTCCAAGATGAACCTGCACAAAGTCTTTTTCAAAATTTCCTTTAATGCGAAACTGGTAAGCCAGAACAAATTTTTCTTTTGGCACCTGCACTCCAATAAGGCTTCTTGTTTTGGAGTACGGGCCGTCTGCTCCGACAACGATTTTTGCCTTGATTATTTCCCCGCGGCCTTTTTTTTGCACAAAGACGGTTTCTTTTCTGATGTCAAGCAGGCTGG
>JBBSXQ010000061.1:0-6523 GCA_038045725.1 Nanobdellota archaeon
GTTTTTTGCCTCTTGTCCAACTTGGTGCTGTGATGATGCATTCCCAAATTTTTCGCTGAAATAAGGAAGCATCTCTTTAACAACTTCATCTGAAACTTTTGTGCTTGCTGCGTTGTCTAGATATATTTGTTTCATCTTCATCACATCCCACAATGTTTACATTTATGCTTGTCTATTATTTTAAGTATAGGTATAATTGTATTCTTGTTTAGAGAGTAGATTCTTTTTTTTCCGCTATGTCTGGAAATTACAATGTTGCAATGGCTTAACGAGGAAAGAGCATGAGAAATTTTGCTTTGTTCTTCTTTTAAATCTCTTACAAGTTCATTTACAGACATCTCCTTATTCTTTAGAGAGGAGATTATACTAACTTTGACAGGATTTGCAAGATTTCTGAAAAAAATATAATATGTTGGACATGAAGTTTTTTTCATATGAATTTAATTTCATATTAACTATTTAAATGTTTTGTTCAAACATTTAATTAGACGTCAGACAGGAAAATACCCTATATTTAAGGTAAACATCAGATGGTTTTGAAGCGAGCAACTATTTCTTTTTTGCTATCTTTTTATTCCTACTAAGAATAATAAAAATATAAACAATAGATGCAATAACAATCACTGCTATTAAATTATAATATCCAAAAAATGGAATTGATGTCTGAACAGGACATACTACTATCTTTTCTGTATTTTCTCCAAGAACACAACTATCAAGAACATTCATAGGGTCATAATGATACTTTCCTTCAGCTTGAAAAAGAGTGTCATCATTACAATCAGTTATTCCTAAAAACCCTGTTATCTCTGAAGGACAGTCAAAAGAATTATCAGCATCCCAAGCAAACTTATTAGTTTCTGTATAATACAAAATACTATCTGTGCAATCATCAGCTGTTGATGAATCAATAGCACATTCAACTCCTCCAACTAAAGCACAATTATAATCTGTTGTGGTTTTCATATTAAACAAACAGGTTGATGTATCCCACTTGCAAGAGCAATCTATTGTGTTAAGACATCCTAAAACCTCTGTGCTTGTCCCGCAAGTGGAATTTATATTTCTAAAATCAATTCCTCCTGCATTAACTGTACATTCATTTTCAATATTATAATCGCTGCATAAGTTAACAGGGTTTATAGGGAACACAGGAGTTATATCTAAGTAATCACTTTGATTTATGAATTGTGCTCCATAATAAACTTCAAAATAAAACTGGCTGTAGTCACTAGGAGTCTTGGCTAAATCATCTGATGTAATAGTCCATGAATAATTTCCATCTTTAATCAATCCAGTATCTGAATTAACAGATACTGTCTTTATATCATCACTACTTAAAGCATCTTTTTCTTTAATCTTAAAAGTTAGAACTACTTGTTCAGTAATACCCTCTCCAACTTTTGCATTTTTAATCATAGCAAGCACTTTTGTTGAATTTACAAGAGCTGTTATATGAGTAATTGTGTTATTTGGGCTTGATTGATCAGCCCAGTAAGTTTTTGCATTAGCTACACACTCTTCATTTATGCACTCGCTTTTAGGAGGACAGTCATTATTAACAGTGCAAGAACATATTTCCTGTCCAATTTCCTGATATATTATATTAAGCATACTTCCATTTGGGGAGAAGTAATATTTTCCTCTTGTTGTGTTGGATATGTTTTGCAAAGTTACTGCATCTGCATCACTCCCAAACCCTATTGTAAAAATAGTGATATTCATTGATTTAGCAATTCTACTCTGTGCTTTTGCATATTCACTGCAAGTTGGAGTACAGATTCCAGAATTAAACTCTCCATCTGATAACAATATTCCTATTTTTTTGTGAGTAGGGTTTGCTCTTGTAGAATTTAGCTCATTATTAGCAAACCTTATAGCATCACCTCCAGCAGTATTACCTCCATCACTTAATTGATTTATATTAGCCATAGTAAGTGCATGATTATTAGAAAGATTTTTCTTTAATAAGGCAGTACCTCCAAAAGTAACAAGAGAGGATTGGTCGCCAGACTCTAATCTGCTGGTGAAATTTATTGAAGCTATTTTTGCTAGATATAATTTATTATTAGACTCCATACTTCCAGACACATCCTGAATCAAAACAACATCTATATCAACATCACAGTATGATTCTGCTTTAATACTTCCAGCAAAAAAAGACATAATTACCAATACTAGAATTGTGCATAATAAAAACTCTTTTTTAAAAACCTCTTTTTTCATAGTCTTCCCATCTTTTAATATAAGTTATTAAAGAAGAGATGATTTTTAAATGTTAGTTTTGTATTTTTGTTGTACTGTCAAGTTATATGATATGGATTGTAAAAAAATTTTTAGAAGATAAGAAGATTTCTTATCAACCTTATTTTAAGGTTATTAATAAACTAAATCATCATCTGTATTTATTATTATCAATTAAAGATGTTTTATTAAATACCCTACCAGTATTTAACATTATCTATAAATCGAGAATATCCCTATATTCTTAATCTTTAGAAGAATTTCCAGGCAACAAATTAATAAACCCTTATATTCTGGATATTTAAATTAAATTCTTATTTTTTATAAACATGACTAAAATAATAAAATTAGATCAAGAGAGACATGACTCAAATTAACTTTATTAAAAAGCATAATTCAGAGAGTGAGATTATCTCAGTTTTACATCCATTAGTTGCAGAATGGTTCAAAAAGAAATTTGGATATTTTGCAGAGTCTCAAAAATATTGCATAGTCCCGATAGAACAAAGAAAGAATATTCTTTTGTCCTCTCCAACTGGAAGCGGAAAAACCCTGTCTGCATTTGCTTCCATATTGAGTTATCTTATACATTTATCAGAAAAAGGAAAATTAGAGGATAAAATATATGCAGTATATTGCTCCCCACTTAAAGCATTATCTAGAGACATTGAAGTCAACCTAAACATTCCTCTTAAGGAAATAGAAGAAATGTCAGGTAAGAAATTCGGGATACGAGTTGCCTTAAGAACAGGAGATACAACTAAGTCAGAGAGAACAAAAATGGCAAAAAATATCCCTCATATTCTTGTTACAACTCCAGAATCTCTTGCAATAGTTCTTACAAGCAAAAAATTTGTTGAAAATCTTAAAGATGTTGAATTCTGCATTGTTGATGAAATACATGCTCTTGATAATAAAAGAGGGACTTATCTTAGTCTAAGTTTAGAAAGACTAAATGAGATGAACAAAAACTGGCCTGTTAAAATAGGGTTAAGCGCTACAATTTCCCCTCTAGAAGAAATTGCAAAATTTTTAGTTGGAATATCTGATAATAGAGAGGTATTAATTGCAAATGTCACTTTTAATAAAAAAATTGATGTTGAGGTTTTAACTCCTGTAAAAGACCTTGTTGAAAGTCCAAATATTCATACAGAAATGTATCATATGATTGACAAGTTGATAAGACAACACAAGACAACACTTATCTTTACAAATACGCGTTCAGCAACAGAAAGAGTTGTAAATCACCTGAAAGAAAAATTTCCAACAGAGTATGGTGATGATAATATTGCTGCTCATCACTCTTCTCTAAGCAAATCTCACAGGTTTGATATTGAGGAGAAATTAAGAGATGGCAAACTTAAGGTTGTTGTATGCTCAACAAGTCTTGAATTAGGAATTGATATTGGAAGTATTGACCTTGTCATAATGCTTGGCTCTCCTAAATCAAGTGCACGAGCTTTACAAAGATTAGGAAGAGCGGGGCACAAACTTCACGACACAGCAAAAGGAAGATTTATTGTTCTTGACAGAGATGATTTAATTGAGTGTTGTGTAATCCAGAAAGAGATGCTTGAAGGAAAGATAAACAAAATATACTTCCCAAAAAACTGCCTTGATGTCTTATCACAACAAATTTACGGAATGGTAATATACAAAATATGGAAAATTGATGAATTATTTTCTCTTATCAGAAAAAGTTACTGTTACTCTAACCTTACAAGAAAAGACTTTCTTGATGTTATAAGCTATCTCTCAGGAGATTATGCTCTTGAAAAAAGTTATATTTATGGAAAAATATGGTATGATTTAAAAACAGGGGAGATTGGAAAAAAAGGAAAAATGGCGAGAGTCTTGTATTTAACTAATATTGGAACAATTCCCGAAGAGTCTTTTGTCACAGTAAAGATTGCTCCTTCAGGAGAGCAGGTAGGGTTTGTTGATGAAGGATTTCTTGAAAGAATGAAAAAAGGAGATGTATTTGTCTTGGGAGGCAAAAAATATCTCTATATGTATACTCGAGGAATGAACCTATATGTAAAAGGAGCAGTAAATCGCCCCCCTACAATACCTTCTTGGTTTTCAGAGATGCTTCCTCTAAGTTTTGACTCTGCACAGGAAATAAATAATTTTAGAAATCTCATAAAGGAAAGTATTGAATCAGAAAAAAACGAGAAGCAAATAATTGATCTTATAAAAAATTATCTTTATGTTTCAGAAGAGACTTCAAAAGTAATATATAAATATTTTTTAGAGCAGAGTGAATTCCTTGAAATTCCTGATTCAAAAACAATTATTGTAGAAAAATATAATTCAGAAAAAAAATATCTTATCTTCCATAGTATGTATGGGAGAAGAGTTAATGATGCTCTATCACGAGCACTTGGTTTTCTTATGGGAAGAGTTGGCGGGAGAGATATTGAGATAGGAATTAATGATAATGGTTTTTATATTGCAGGAGAAAAAATGATGCTGAAAAGAGCTATTGAATTCTTAAAACCTGAAAATCTTGAGGAAGTTCTAAAAGAAGCAATAGAAAAAACAGATGTTCTTGCTAGAAGATTCAGGCACTGCTCAACAAGAGCTTTGATGATTTTAAGAAGTTATAAAGGAAGAAGCAAGACTGTGGGAAAACAGCAGATGAGAAGCTATTTTGTTCTTGCAGCTGTAAAAAAACTTACTGATGAATTTCCAATATTAAGAGAAGCAAGAAGAGAGGTTCTTGAGGATTTAATGGATATTGAAAGCACAAGATTAGTGCTTAAGTGGATTAAGCAAAAAAAAGTAGAGATAAAAATAGTTGAAACTCCTCTTCCATCTCCCTTTGCCCTTAGTCTTATAATGCAGGGGCATTCTGACTTGATAAAAATAGAGGATAAGCAGGAGTTTCTTAAAAGAATGCATAAACTTCATATGGAGGAGATTTCTAAAAAATGGAAAAATATATCTTAATAAATAAGTGCATTTTCTTTTTAAAAAAAGGAATTCTTGTAATGGGGGATTTGCATATAGGGTATGATTATATGATCCAGAAATCAGGAGTATTATTTCCTGAAAGACAAATTGATGGGATGATTATTGAATTAGATGAGATATTCAAAATTATTAAGGAAAAAAAATATATTTTAAAAAAAATAATATTCTTAGGAGATATAAAACACTCTTTTGGATTTGAATACAGAGAAAAAAATTATCTCAACAAGATATTTCAGTTTTTAAAAAAACATATTGAAGAAAAAAATATAATTTTCATTAAAGGAAATCATGATACCTTCAACTACTCTCCAAGGGATAAACTAAGAAATTATTATATAAATGATGAGTTAGCCTTTACTCACGGGGATAAATTTTTTAAAAGTGTCTTTAACAAGAAAATAAAAACTATTGTCATAGGGCATATACATCCTTCAATTATTATATCAGATAAGCAGAATATAAGAAGAGAAAAATTCAAGTGTTTTTTAAAAGGAAAATATAAAAATAAAAATATTATAATTCTGCCAAGTTTTTTAAGCTCTGCAGAGGGTATGACAATAAATAAATTTAAAGAGGATTATGAAGACTCTTTCTCAATAATCCCGAAAAAAACACTTTCTAATTTTGAAGTTTATGTTATAGGGAAAAAAGATATCTTTGATTTTGGGAAATTAAAGAAATTATCAACAAGCAGTGTTGCTTCTGTATAACTGACCAGCAGAATTAACACATACATAATCATTGCCACTTCCTGTTAATTGAGGTATAGTTACTTTACCGTCTGGTGCAATTGTTATTCTATCTCCACCACCTGCTCTAAGAATAAGGCTTTTACCAGTAGAGGACATAGCTGATATGTAAGCATCATTAGTTGGTGAAAATCCTAATGATCCAATATCTGTATTACCATTTCTCCAGAGAAGACCAGCAACATTACTATTACTATCTCCTACAATTGTTGTTGCTGCATAAGGAGAAGGATTTGTTGTTCCTATTCCTACTTTACCATTATTAGTTATTATCATTCTGGATCCACTAACTCTGAATATTACATTTGCATTAGAAGAACTTATAGCACCAATTAAAACATTATCTCCTACAGTATTATATTCTGCTGCTGTTCCATAACCTAAAAAACCAACTGCATTGTAAGTGCCTGGTTGCCAGTTAAGAGCAGACATTGTTGCTGACCCTTGAATTGTTGTCTTAGCTGATGAAGTAGGATTATTTGTCCCTATTCCCACATTTCCTGTGTTTGTGTTATAAATATTATTTCCTGAAACAGCCCAAGAACCATTTGTAT
>JBBSXQ010000062.1:0-3363 GCA_038045725.1 Nanobdellota archaeon
CAAACTCTTCTATATCAGATTTTGCAGAAATTTTTTTGTGATTATCTGCATGTTCTCCTGGAGAGAATGATTCTGGGATGAATTTATTTAAAATTTCTTTTGCTTTTAGCTCTGTAATTGATTTTTTTTCAACAAGATTTAGTAATTCTATAAAATGCTCTGGTTTTATGCTGACTTCTTCTAGCTCTTTCTTGTTATAATTTAAAACCCTTAAAAGCTCTATTGTAACCCACTGAACAGCAATTTTTGGACTTGTTTTTTCAACGACTTTTTCAAAAAATTCAACAATATCTAATTTTTTTGTAAGAACTTCTGCTGATTTTTTATTAATCTCGTGCTTTTTTATTAATCTTTTAAGTTTTTTCTGAGGAGTTTCAGGAAGGTTAGATTTTATCTTGTTAATCTTCTCTTCTTTAATGATTATAGCTGGTAAGTCTGGTTCTGAGATAAACCTGTAATCCTGTGCATCTTCTTTTGTCCTCATTCTTATTGTTTTTCCAGAATTTTCATCATACATTCTTGTCTCCTGGTGTATTGGTTTTTCTTTTATCTGCCTTAATATCTCATACTCTATTGTTTTTTGTATATTTTTTAGGCTGTTTATATTTTTAACTTCAATTCTTTCACAAAGTCCGACAGAGACATTAACATCTGCTTTTATCCCGAGATTTTTATCAATTGCTTTAATATAGCTTAGTGTGATTATTAGCTGCTTTAGCCACTCAACTACTTCTTCAGAACTTTTAAAATCAGGTTCTGTTACAATTTCAATTAAAGGTATTCCAGAACGGTTATAATCAATCTCCCCTGTCTGGGGATTCCATGCTGCAGGGTCTTCCTCAATATGTGCTTCTCTTATTCTTATATCCTGAAATTTTCCCCTCTCTCCTAACGGGATTGCATATGTTCCAGAGATTGTATTCTGATATCCTTTTGGAAGATCAGGCCAGTCATAGTGTTTTCTCTGCCAGATAATCTTATTATTAATCTTGCATCCAAGAATAAGTGCTATTTGAATTGCTTTTTCAACTGCTGTTTTATTTGGAAGCAGTGGTTTTGCTCCAGGCTGTCCAGTACATATAGGGCAGATATTTGTATTTGGTTTTGTTATTTTAGAACCATGTTCTGCTTTGCATCCGCAAAATAATTTTTCTTCAGTAAGGATATATCCGTGTATTTCCAAACCTATTCTTACAGCATCTTCTTTCATAAAATATTTAATCTGTTAGTGCTTTTAATTGTTTCTAGAATGTTAAGTTATGACTTATAATTAAGCATATTTTTGTTAAAGATAAATTAAAACATACAAAATAATTTTTTGTTAATTACCTCGCAGATATTGATTAATAGATAGTAAATATAGAGTTACTTTAGAGTAAGACGGATTATATTAGATTGCTTGGTTTATTTTACTTAAAACTATTTTTCTTTATAGCAATCATAACTTGGAAGAGTTATATTGTCATGAATATCTAGCTCTTTTCCTTTATTAAGTTCTTTTTTCAAGAATATTGAAATATCCTGATAATCAATATTTCCTAGTTTTTTAGAATATTCTTTTTTAACTATTAATGCATACTTATCATAACCGTCATTAGGTTCTACAGAAATTTCATAAGTTTTACAGGGGTGTTTTAGAATATACTCGGGAGTCCCATATATATCTTCTTTTTTCTTGCATGCAACATTTCCAAGCACTGCTAGGCTTAATATTCCAAAACCAATTTTTTTTATTAAATTATTTTTCATTTTCTTTTATATTTTTCACAGAAATTCAACCTTTATAAATATTTCTATTTTGTTACTACATTATAGTTATTACTAATTAAGAGAAGAATATGTTTAATTATCTTTTTTTATATATTCACTGATTTTATTAGTTATTTTATTATGAAAACTTTCAGTCACAATACCTAATTTTTTGATTATTATTTTTTGATTAATTGTAAAAATTCTATGAGATTTTACAGAGCTTTTAAATGGAAGATTTCCTTCTTTAAAGTCTGTATTTTTAATTTCAATATCATCTTTATGTATATTACTTGTTACTAAACAGCAGATTCTATCCTCTGTTTTATCAAGAATTGAATTAGATATAATGAGGGCTGGTCTCTTTTTATTCCCAGTTAAATCAGAATAAGGAAAGGGTATTAAGACTATCTCTTGTTGATTATACATTATTCCACCTTTCATCTAGTTCATTATTCCAATCTTTTTTTAAAACATTTTCAGAAGCTAACATTGTTAAAATCGATTCATTATCTTTGTTTTTTTTCAAGCTTTCTAATTCATCTATTCTTTTGTGAATTGCCTTTCTGACAAATTCGCTCCATTTTATTTCCGAGTGCTTTCGCATTTGTTTATAAACTTCTTCATTAATTGAGAGAGTTATATTAGTCATGTTTATTTAAGTGTGTTCACTTATTTAAACTTTTTGGTTTTTTATTTTAAATTTCAATAACCTTTTTATACATTCTTTCTTTTTACCTTTAATGGTAAAAACAGAAGCAAAACCAGGAGATAAGATAAGAGTTGACTTGAGAAAAGAGATTTATACAGGAACTCTTCTAGAATCACCAACATCAGAACATGGAATTCTTCTTCTAAAACTTGATACAGGATATAATATTGGCATCTCAAAAAAAGAGATAATTAATATTGACTTAATAGAAAAATCTTCTGAAAAAGAGGAGAAGATAGATGTTAAGAAATCACGTGAAAAGCCAGACATTGCAATGATTATTACGGGAGGGACTATTGCAGCAAGATTAAATCCAAAAAAAGGAGGAGTTGACTGGCTTGACACTCCAGAATCTTTATTTAAATTTTATCCAGGAGTTTTTGACAGTGTAAATATATCCCAAATTGAGGTTCCTTTTATGAAAGCAAGCGAGGATATGGATTTTAAGGACTGGCAGAAAATTGCAAAGCTTACAGAAAAACTTCTTAATGATGTGAATATAAAAGGAGTTATAATTACTCATGGAACAGACTTCTTACATTATACCTCAGCAGCTCTCTCTTTTTTCCTTAGAAATCTTAATAAGCCAGTTGTATTAACATATAGTCAGAGAAGTATTGACAGAGCTTCAAGTGATGCTAATCTAAACTTGCAGTGTGCAGCTCTTGCTGCAATTTCAGATATTGCAGAAGTTATGCTTGTCGGCCACTCTTCATCAAATGATGATTTTTGCTATGCAATGAGGGGGTGTAATGTTCTTAAATTAAATACTTCAAGAAGAGATGCATTTAGACCAATAAATGACTTACCAATAGCTAAAATTTATAATGACAGAATTGAGAGGGTTTCAAGTTTCAAGCTAAGAAATAAGAGCAAGGTAAAGGCAGACAGAAAATTTGAGG
>JBBSXQ010000063.1:0-8879 GCA_038045725.1 Nanobdellota archaeon
TATTTTTACAAACCAGAAACTGTCTTTTTTAACAAATTCATACCCGTTATAAACTATTTTTTTTGAGCCAGAAGTCCCATCATCCTCTCCTATAAAAGCATATCCTACAGTGCTTAGAAGCATAACAGCAATTAAGATTATTCCAATTACAACCTGATTTCTCTTTCTTTTCTTGCTCTCTTCTTCTTTTGAAGTTAGTCTTTTTATCATAAGATATAGGATAAAAGAAGGTATAAAAAGTTTGCTTTTGCAAACTTTTAATTAAGAAACATAGCCTTTGATAATCTCTTTATCTGTTAATACTTAATCATCTAGCTTTTATTAATAATTTTTGAAACACAAATTTTTTAATGTCTATTTTATTATATTTTTCATGAAAGCATACAAGGTATTTCGTTCAGTAAGTTTTCAGGAAGAAATTACCAAGTATGATAAGAATATTCAAAGTAGAGTTGATAAAATTGAAGGCAAACTAATGTACAATCCAGAATATGGAAGCCCTCTTGGAACAAGATGGTTCAGAGAATCAAGATTTAAAATTACAGAATTTACTATTTAGTCTATGAGGATTTGAGAGCAATTTATATTGTTGCTATAAGCAGTAAGAAAAACCAGCAAAAAGTAATCAATACAATCAAGCTTTTCCTTGATTTTTTTAGAGAGGAAATAGAAAAATTAGTTGGAGAAAATAACTCATAATGTGAAAAAATTAATAATTTATTTTACTCTGATTACTTTGCCTTCTTTAATGTCCTTTACACTTCTAACTAATTGTTTTAATAAATCTATATCTATATTCGCTTGCATTTTTAATCTCTCATATTCTTCTTTTGGGATACTTATCATTTCCATAGATATTATAAAATTGCTAAGTTTTTAATCTTTTTAGTATTATTCATTTTGTCAGTTATTAATATCTCTCATTATAGATTATTAGTAGATTAAATAGCTATTAATTAGTGTTTTAACAATAACAACACATATCTATTTTTTCAAAGCTCTCGCCATTCTGTTAAAAAAAAAGAAAAATAAAAAGAAAAAATTTTTTACTTATGCTTATGCAGTTGTTGTAACAGCTGTAGCAACAGTTGACGAAGTTCCCTTATACTTCTTGCCAGCAGATGTGTCTACTGTCTGAGTAGTTAGGTACTTCTGAGCGTTCTGAGTGTCCTGTATTTCATAACCAGCTACAACAAGAGCGATTTTTCCTGTAGTGTAAGCATCAGCCACACTTTGGATAAGGTATTCACCTGAACCAATTCCTGTCTTTGCTGTGAAATCAGCTCCACATCCAGCTCCACCTAATACAGTAGCAGCAGCTGAGTTAATACAGCTTCCACCAACAATAATTAAATTCTTTGAGCTTACAGAGCTAACCTCAGAATCTTTTACTAAAATATCGCCAATCTTTGTTCCAGGAGTTGATCCTGAACCACTTGATGTTATCTCAGCGTCGTTTGCAGCAATGTAAAGCTTTGCATAAATCTGTTCATTAGGATAACTAATTGTAGCAGATTTTTGGTCAGAGTCAGAAGAGTCTACAAGGGCAATTGTACCCCATAAATCAGCTTCTTTTGTCTTTTTGCTGTCTGTGTAAAGAGATAAACTATCCCATGTAACATCACCACCCCAGCTTCTTACTACATCATTAACACCAATACCATCATCTGCAGAATTACCTTCTTCAGATGTAACAATTAGTGTTCTATATGTATTGCTATTATCTTTTTCTTCAATAATAACTACAGCAGGGTTAACAACATTTCCTCCATCATTTGCAACTAAGAACACCTGTGTAGTGTTAGCAGCACTATATGTGAAGTTAAAGCTAAGTCCAGTGTTTGTTATAGCAACTGTTGTTGATTGTCCAGCAGCATTAAGATTCACACTATTTACAGTTATATTTCCTGTAACTTGTGTAGGTGCAGCACCTATACTCTGGTATGAGTCTGCTCCATTAGGTATCTTTACATTTGTAAGGTCACTATCTGCACCATCCCAATTACCTAAATTAATTGTTAATGGTTTGTAAAACATAACTTTAGCTCCTTTTGAAGTCTGTATTGTTGGATAAATAATCATATCTCCTGTTGAACTATCTGGATAATTCAATCTCACTGTTTTTGCATCATCTGAAATTGAAGTGTCTCCAAAATAACCTACACTATATGATTTTCCACCAAGAGTTACAGTTCCTGTACCATCTGCAGTCAGTGTTGCATCAGTGCTCTCTCCTGAAAATACATCAGTAAAAGTCACTTTATCACTACTATATCCAGTTGTCTGGTTTGTTATTGTTGTTACTTTTAAAAGTCTTCCCTCATCCTCATTTCCAACAACAATGTAGTCTGACTTGTTTCCAGCAGCCATTTCTGAAACAATTATATTATGTCCAGAAGTGTCCCACTGAAGAGCCATAGCTGAATTATTGTATGCATATTGTATTGTTTTTGCATTTCCTCTATGGTCAGTCATCTCAATAGACAATCTATCATCTCCTGTATTCTTGAATTTTATATTCTCTCTTGATGTCTCGCTGTCATCAGCTATGTTTAGTTCGGGGAAATCAAGTTTTATTGTCCCAAAAACAGGGTCAATAGAGCTCTCTCCTGGTTTTATAGCATCTGAATCAGAGTTTGGAGCTCTTATGCTTACAACAATCTTTGTTGCAGCAGTTGTTCCGCCAGTTATTGAGGCAGTTGTTCCATCAATAACAGTATCTGATTCACCAACAGTAACAGAACCTGCAGTAACAGGTATAGTGACTTTTTCAGAACCAGCAACTATTGTTGCAGATAATTTCAAGTTTGTCTCATCAGCATTTATTACAGCTATTGTAAGGTCATTAACTTTTTTTGAAGCAGCTTCATTAACTTCCTTGCTGTCTGTTACCCCTGCCTCATTTGTTACAGCAATTGTAGCAGCTGTGTCAGAAGCAGAAATTAATTCAACAGTGTATTTTTTCCCTTTTATTGTTACTTCAGCTGTAGGGCTGTCGCTTGATAAGCTAACTTTCTCAGCACTTTTTAAAAGCACTAAGTTTGAGCCGTCTGTAGCCGAACCAATAATGAATTTCTGTCCAAAAAGAGTTATACCTTGTGATTTCGAGTCAGCATGAGTAAAGTTTACAGCTTTGTTGAAATCCACTGTTGCATTATATGTATAAAGCCCTGAGTTAGAGCTTGTTGATAATGCAAATACAGGGTCATCAGAACTTGTAGGTTGCTTTGCAAATGTTATTTGCGGGTTTGAACCAAGAACTACTGTTTGAGTAGTTTTTGCATCAACATTTCCTGAAAAAGTTTCCTCTTTTAGAGCTGTAGCCATATTGTCACTTTTAGTTACTACATTAACAACACTATTCAAACTGTTGTTGATATAAATTTTTGAACCATCTGTGAATAAAGCAGCAGCCTCTCCAGTAACAGTTGTTGTGCTAGTTGTTGAAGAACCTCCAAGGTTTGATTGCAAATCTGACATTATGTTTGCAGCAGCAACATTGTCTAGAACAGACACTCCTGCACCAGTTCCGTAAACAATAGCTACGTCACTAGATCCTCCACTAACAAATGGAGCAGGATAATTTGAAGCAGCAGCAACTCCTACACTCATTCCTACCATTAAAGCACTTGAAGCAATTGCCGATATTTTTCTGAAATTAAATTTCATTTCTTTTATTTATAACCTCCTTTCACCTGTATTGAAAATGTTGTCTATGACAACACCTCTCACCCAATAGCTAGGTTTAACTATCTATCGAGTTTATCTCCCTTATTAAGAACACCTCTAAGGTGTCGGGTGTATAACGTAAAATTCACTTTGCTTTAAAAAGCTTCCTAGTCTGTTTTTTAAGAGTATCTGGTTTCACACTCTTTTCCATAGTTTTATTTATAAATGTTTCGGTATTACTAGAGTATAAGTACAGGATACTAGCCAGTATGCCTTTATCTAAAAAACAAAGATTTATTAACATAGGGTAACTAAAAAGAATATATATTAAGATAAAACAGATATGCTTAATATATACTCTAAAAGGAATAAAACAACAAAATGCCGAGGACAAAAGTAATTGATATAACCCTAACAGAATCAGGAGGAGCATTTGCAATTCTTAAAAAATTAAAACCCCTGAGAAAAGAGGATTATGATTTTTCAGGAATTTTGACTCTAAGGCAGCTTTTAAACAAGGAAAAAGCCAGAATCCTGCATGTTATAAAAACCCAGAATCCTGGCTCAATCTATGATTTAGCTAAGAAACTAGGCAGGGGATTTAAGTCTGTGAATGATGATGCAAAGCTTCTTGAAAAATTAGGTTTTATTGAGTTTGTTGAAGAAAAGACCAAGAATAGAGTTAGGCATAAGCCAAAAATAGTTGTTGATACACTGACAATTCACCTAAAAATCTAGTAATATACTTTAAAAGAGAGCTTAATCTCTCTTCCACTCATATCAAATATCTGCGTGCCTGCTTTATAATTATTAGTTCTACTTCCCTGGTTTAATACTAGTATTTCCTGAATATCTGATAGAATATCTAGATTATATCCTTTTGCAGGAGTGTCTTCTCCAACACTCCAACTCTCTTTAATAATGCCTTTTAGAGTTGAATTTAAGACATTACAAGAGTCTCTATCATCAGAGCACCTCTCACCATTATAACAGATAGATATCATATCCTGGATAGAGAGGTATTCCTGATTATTTTCTGCTATGCAGTCTGTGTTATACTGCAAGATAGCCTGTATAAAACTCTCAACTTCATAGCTCTCAACACTATCTTTTACTGGTTTGTTAATAGAAAGCCAGAGAAAAACAACCAGGATAACACTAACTAGTATGACAATCATCCCAAACCCTACAAGCTCTTCTTGCCCTAATTTATTTCTTTTTTTCATAACTCACTATTATCTTTCCTAATTCACATTTATCATATATCTGTCCATTATTAGACTCTTTTCTGCATAAAGCTACAAAATTAGAAATACTAAATCCATTTTGTTCTTTTGAGAATAATTTTAAGACATTACAGTCAGGATAATTTGAATTTTCACATATTGTTTCTCTTTCTGCAGGATAAATCTTTCTTATTTCTATTGTAGATACTCCCCAGAAATTTGAGTATTTAGCTATATTTTCTTTTAGAGCCATTGCTTTATCAAGGTCAAGGCAGTTTATTCTTGTACCTCCAAAAGAATCTCCACACGAGAATTCAGGGGAATTTGCAAGTTTAGTTACAAGTAACATTGCATTTTTTTCTTCAAGCATTATTGCATCTTCTTTTATTCCAGAGAGTGCAAGAGAGACAAAAAACAAACCAACAATTGAGAATAAAAGTGTTACTGCAACTATCATAAATATCATTTGCTGTAATTTTAATTGTCCTTTTTTATTTGTTCTTACCATAGTCTGCACATTAACATATCATTTTCATTTTTAATATCATTTATAACATGTTCTAATGATTTGAGGTTAGAAGAGCTGGAAATTACTTTTGCAGAGGTGCTTAATCCAACAAGATTTATATTAGAGTCACAACCTACTGGATGGATAATATCTGTCTTATCTTTATATACAAGTGCTAGATTACTAACTCTCTGCATAAGTCTTTTAACCTGACACTCGTAAACTTCACTATCTCCAAAAATAGCAGCATACATAAGAGCATCTTCCTGAAAATAAACTGTTATATGGTTTTTAGTTACTTTTTTAAGATTATAATCCACATCAATGTCACAGTTTAAATCATTAGAAAAACAAACTCTTACATAACCATCTATATCTAAACAGTTTTCTGCAAAAAGATTTTTCTGTCCTACTGATGAAATTTCATCTTTAATATCTTCTGGAGCATCTATAAAACAATATTTTTTATCTGCTGAAGTTAGATAAATCAAGTCAGCAACTTTAAATGGAAATATAAATGGTTTTGAAAATACAAAAAATTCTTTTCCCTCAATATACTCTTCTGAAAAAATATACTTATTTGAAAAACTTACATCAATATCTGTCTCTGTCCACTTGTTAAAACTTTTTTGTTCTATCTGGATTATCTGCTTTCCAAAAGCACCATCTTTGTTGCATTTAGAGTATATCCTTGTCTCTACAGGAAGAGTAAAAGATACTGACTTGCTGGATTCAACCCCTGTCTCTAGAGGGTTTAATAAAATTCCTATCTCTTTTCCAGTCTGTGCATTTATTTTAGTATCTCCTGTATTAATTATCTTGCTGGAGATATATATTGCTAGAGAGATTATTACAATTCCTGCAATAATTGCAAAGAGCCATGAAAATGGCATATCTAAAAAACCTTTTTTCCCTCTTTTCATGAAAAGAGGAATATTTAAGAGATTATAAGTTTTGCTAATAAATAAATAATTATAAAAAAATGTTATTACCTGCTTGCAGGCTTGCAGATATAGATTAGTAATTAATGTTAAAATTAAAAGATAAATATAGTAGTTCGTAAACTTGTGAATGTATTAGAATTAATTAATATGGGAACAATGTTAAATATTTTTGATAAGTATTTACTTGATAATAACTTTAAGATTAATAAATCTATAATTAATGACTTTGGAAGTTTTATAGTTAATTAGATATATCTATTTGCGAATGAAGTGAGTAAGTATTTTTATAAGAAAGTTCTAACATTAATAAATTATATTCCAGAACTAATCCTTCATCTCTATTTTTATACTAACATTCTTTGGAATCTTCATCTTCATGATATGATGAAGAACTTTCTCGTTAGCAGGAAGGTCAATAAGTCTCTTGTGAATTCTCATCTCAAATCTGTCAAAAGTGGCTGTTCCGTTCCCGCACGGAGATTTTCTTGTTGTTATCTTAAGTTTTTGTGTTGGAAGTGGGACAGGTCCGCTTATTGCAATTCCTGATTTTTTTGCAATATCTTTGATAGATTCACAAATATTATTAAGCATCTCTATATCAATGCTGTTTAGCTTTATTCTTACTTTTGGCATGGTTGATTATGTTAGAATTCGTTTAAAAACCTTTTTATACTTTCTATTTGTATTATTGGGAGATAAAAAGGGGAAAATGGAACAAATATTCTTTCAATTTGCATTCATGCTTGTAATTGCTTTTATAGCATCATACTTCTTGAGAGCATTAAGACAGCCAATAGTTGTTGGTTATATTCTTGGAGGAATGATAATAGCATATTTTCTTGGTGCTGGTTTTGTCAATCTTGAAGATTCCAAGAACATAATTAATCTTTTTTCTAATTTTGGGATAGCTTTTCTGCTTTTTGTTGTAGGATTGCATCTTAATCCAAGAGTGATTAAAGAGATTGGAACAGCCTCTATTTTAGTAGGATTAGGACAGATGGCAATAACTTTTATTCTAAGCTTTTTAATTTCATACTATCTTCTTGGATTTGAGATTCTCTCTTCAGTATACATTGGTATTGCACTAATGTTTAGCAGTACAATTATTGCGATGAAACTTTTGTCTGATAAAAATAATATTAATGCTCTTTTTGGAAAAATATCTATCGGTGTTCTTATTATACAGGATATAGTTGCTATTTTTATTTTAATGTTAATCTCCTCTCTTTCTAACGGAACAAGTCTTAGCTCTTTTGCCCTTAAAAGTGTGCTTGGAGGAATCGGACTGATAATAGTCTTGTTTTTGTTTGGATATTTCTTGTTAGATAAATTTCTAGATAGTATTGCAAAATCTCAGGAGCTATTATTTTTATTTTCAATATGCTGGTGTTTTTTAATCGGAACTCTTTTCTGGTTTTTAGGTTTTTCAATCGAGATAGGTGCACTTATTGCAGGAGTAGTACTCTCTCTATCTCCGTATAGTATTGAGATGGGTTCTAAGGTAAGACCTCTAAGGGATTTTTTCCTTATACTCTTCTTTATAATCTTAGGATTAAATATGGGGCTTCAGAATATTGGAGGAATAATCATAATTGCTCTAATACTTTCAGTTGTAGCTCTTATATTAAAACCAGTAATTATAATGTCTCTAATGGCTCTTTTTGGCTATACTAAGAAGACTAATTTTTTAGTCGGAACAACATTATCACAGATATCTGAATTTTCACTTATCATCTTGGCTCTTGGTTTATCTTTCAGACATATAACAAATGAACTTTTTTCGACAATTGCTTTAACATTAGTTATCACAATTATTCTTTCAACCTATATTGTAATATACTCAAAACCAATTTATGATAAACTTAGAGGATTATTAAATACTTTTGAAAAAAAGAATATAAAAGAGAGAAGAGAGATAAAGAAAAATTATCACGCTCTTCTTTTTGGATATAACAGGATTGGATTTAGCATTTTAAATTCTCTTAAGGCAATAAAAAAAGATTATCTTGTTATTGATTACAATCCAGATACAATTAAAAATCTTTCAAAATTCAAAATTCCCTGCCTTTACGGAGACCTTGATGATGTGGATCTTTTGAGTGATATTCCGCTTTACAATATAGATCTGGCAGTCTCGACAATTCCAGATTTTGATACAAACTCGCTTCTTATACAAGCTATAAGAGAGGTTAATAAAAAAGCAATAATCATTGTAAGAGCACACCAGATTCAGGAGGCACTTGATTTGTATAAAA
Organism: Nanobdellota archaeon; assembly: GCA_038045725.1. Classification (GTDB taxonomy): domain Archaea; phylum Nanobdellota; class Nanobdellia; order Pacearchaeales; family GW2011-AR1; genus JBBSXQ01. The sequence goes on from JBBSXQ010000063.1 coordinate 8,603, forward strand.
AAGGAGCAAGTTATGTTCTGACTCCACATTTTTTAGGAGGAGAGTATGTTGGCGATATGATACGTGAGTTAAAAGTTGACGGAAAAGGTTATGAGAAGGAAAAAGAAAAACATCTAAAGATGCTTCTTGATAGAATTAAAGAAGGCCAGGAACATCCAAAAGTCGAGAGGGATTAAATTATTTAACATCAAAAAGTCTTTGAATTTTACCACACCTTAAAAGGTATGGTTTGTTTTGGACTTTTGGATGCTCAAGATTCAACCACATCTTGAAAGAA
>JBBSXQ010000064.1:0-2634 GCA_038045725.1 Nanobdellota archaeon
TATTTTCTTAATTCATTTAATATCACTTGTTGTGTTCCATCTCTGAGATTTTCCATTTCATCTTCTCTCAAATTAGTTATTTGTTTGATAATTGCAGGGATGTAAGTATCACTACAATCATATAAGTATTTTTTTACATCTTCTTGAGAAACTTTTGAGTTTATAGCAATTTTCTCCAATACATTACTCTTTATTTCTCTATCTTTTTCTAATAATCTTCTAAAAGGAGGGAAAAATAATTGTTCAAAACTTGCACATTTTGTTGCACCACGAGGAATATCCTCTACTTTTTGGTAATTACTAATAATTTCATATATTGCTTTAGAGTTAACTTCTGAGGCTCTTAACTCTCTTAGTTTATTTATCCCTTCTATCATTTTAATTTTCTCAGAAAAAGTAGCTCTGAGGTGCTGTCACCTCAAAAATCCAGAGTTCTAAAGCTATTTAAATTTAACCTATCGCAAGTTTTAAAAACCAGCTTTAAGAGATAATAATATGATTATACCGATTCGTTGTTTCAGTTGCGGGAAACCAGTAGCTCACTTGTGGGAAGAGTATAAGAAGAGAGTCTCAGAAGGAGAAAACCAGAAAAAAGTATTAAATGAGCTTTGTTTAGAGAGATACTGCTGCAGATCTATGTTTCTAGGACAGACAGATTTAATTGAGTTAGTTGGTAAATTTAAGAAATCTTAATTCATCTTCCATCTGGATATTAATCCACAATTTTTACAAGTTACAGATTTTATTTTGTTATTTATTCTTATCTTGGGATTTTTATAAGGCATAAAACACTTTTTACAAAAATCTTTTCTTTTTTCTTTTAAAGAGATATTATGTTTCATTCCAAGTTTTTTTATTTTTTTAATCTCTTTTGGAGATTTATTTTTAATCTCTTTAAAAAATTCATCAATCTTATCTTTTGTTTCTGCTTTTGAAATTTTTTTAGACATAATTTATCTAAGAAAACCAATTATATAAATTTAACAAAGTATAGTGAATATAAAGAAGACAGCTTGAAGGCTTCGCCTCTTGTGGGAGACTAACACCAGCAACGTAGTCGGCTTGACTTCTGGGTTCGGAATGAGACCAGGTATTTCCCATCTACTATGGCCGTCTTCATTATTCCTTTGGGTTTTGTGTTTTTAAACCTTTTTATTTTATCTTTTTATATAATACTGGAGCATCCCTTGTATTTCCAGGACAATCCTTACACATTGTAATTGACGATTTCCTCTTAAGAATTTGTCTTCTAAAATTAACATATTCTTTATTTTTCCAGATTTTTATAAAAGGTTCTTTAAACACATTTCCAAATTTATGTTTTCCTTTAGCATCATTACAACAGACTACAACATCACCATTCCATAGTATTGTAGACTCTTCATACATTGTATCACACATATTTCTTACTTTGTGTTTCCTATTTTCTTTATTTTTCTTTATTACATATCTAGCTAAATTGGGGTTACTAGGGAGATATTTTTTAATATCTTTTTTAAGAAAGACATCCATAATCCCAACTGTTTTTATTGTAAAATAATCTACTTTTATCTTCTTGGCAATTTCTTCTGCTTTCTTTATTTCTTGTTCATTTTGTTTCATTGCTATAAATTGAAAAATTATTTTAGGATATTTTGACTTTTGTTTATTTTTTTCTTCAACTAGATATTTAATTCCCTGAATAACTTTTTTCAAGTCTCCATTGATCCTATACTTTTTATATGTCTCCTGAGTTGCACCATCAACAGAGAATATTATCTCATCTAATTTTGAATCAACAATTTTTTTTGCCAATTCTCTTGTAAGCAAATTCCCATTTGTGCTTAAATTAACAATAAGATTTTTTGATTTTGCATAAGAAATCATTTTATCTATCTCTTTATGAATTAATGGTTCTCCCCAATTCCACATCCTTAATCTAATAATATATGGAGAAACCTCATCTACTAATTTTTTATATTTTTCAAAATTCATCAAACCATTTTCTCTACCTAGTTGCTTAGATCCTGTAGGGCATAAAGGGCATTTTAAATTACATAAACTAGTTGGTTCAATCATAATAGTATGTGGGAGGCCAATAGGCTTGAGCAATCTTAATCTTTTTGAAAGATTTATTTCTAAATAATTTAAAAACTTTTTATTAAAAGTAGCATACTTTAAAAAATATTTTAATTTTCTTTTAATTATTTCCATGTTCTAAAGGAGAGGTTGTTTTTGCCCTCTTCCAAACTCCTCTGTATTCTTCTTTTTTTATCTTTGTGTCATAAAAATATATTATCCATAAATGGATTCTTACAAGAAATAAAAAAATAGTCCAAATAAATTCTCTGTAATTTTTAGGATAAGTAATTACTTTGTAAGCCCCCTTAATTTCTGTAAAAAATCCTCTAGATCTTATGTTCTCTGGAATATATATCTTTGTATGAGAATGTGCCTTTAATGATCTTGTTTTTTGAAGATACCACTCTTTTAGAGTTTTAGGAAAATTAACAAAGATTATCGCTTCTTCATTATAAACTACCTTATAGCCTTTTTTCCAAATTAAATAAGGAATAACAGCGTCTTCTGCAATATCTAATGGAATCTCTTTTATAATTCCTTTTCTTATAGCAAGAAGATTAGCAGATAACCAGA
>JBBSXQ010000065.1:0-5640 GCA_038045725.1 Nanobdellota archaeon
GTTTGATTTTTGACTACATACGCCACGGGCTTTAGCCCGTGGTAGTTAACAAAAATTAATTTAAACTCTCAAGAGTTCAACGCCCTGTTTTTCAAAAATTCATATTTTATCATCGATAAAAAATACGCCCCGTCCGAGATTCGAACTCGGGTTTCATCCTTTCCCCTTCCGACTTTCATCGGAGACAACTAGAGAAAGTCTCTGGTTGCCGGATAAAAAACCCGCTGGGGTTTTTATTGAAAGGGATGAGTCCTTGGCCTCTAGACTAACGGGGCATAAAAAGAAATGACAAAATTAGTTTTTAAAGGTTGTTAAATGTGCTCATTTAACTTGTAAATTGATATTATAATCTCTTTTTTCTGTCCTTTAATGCAACAAATCCAATTGCTACAAGATAAAGTATCCACCCAACATTAGGAATAACAACTGAGAGACTAAACCACCCAGGATATTTTCTCTTCTCAAATATTTTCCAGGTAGATATTATTATCAGTACAAATAGTGGAATCCAACCAAGAATAGGTATTAAGATTAAAAATATCCATGCCCAATGAAATCCTCCTAATTCCAGCCTCATTGCCCAGCTTGCTATAGGTATCCATGCAAGCCATGCATTTTTGTATTTTAGTTTTTTAGCTATTTTCATCCATGCAAGAGATGTATAAACATAAAATGCTATTACAACTAAAATTAAGAGAACTATAACTGTTAGCAGAATTGCTATAAGTGATGCTCCAAAAATAATTTCAAGTGCCTCTTTTTCATAAACCATTTTATATGAATATTGATGTTTATTCTTTATAAATTTATATTATTTACATAACTTCCTATAAACAAAGTTTCTTTTTCCTTACCTGATAGAGAGTTTAATATTTGGGTTATCCATAATATAATAACAATTATAGTTCCTACAACATAGATAACATCCCCTATTATTGGTATTATTTTAGTTATACTTACTATAACTATTCCTATGAATAAAACTAGGCTTTGCTTAGCATAGAACATTACATACTTATTATCTTTTTTTGCTACAATTGCAATTACAAAACCAATTATGCTTAAGAATACAGCTAGAAATGCAAAAAGCTTTGAGTCATCCTCTTTTTTAGATACTGATTTTTTCACCATCTTTTATAATATCTTAAGATGATTTTTGTTTTTAAATGTTGTTGAATCTGTGGCTAATTTCTAACGAATGTAAGTATTTGAAAATCTGTGCTTATAATAAATGAGCCTGCACAGATTTGAACTGTGGACCCCCGCCTCCCTTAGAGTTTAATCTGTGAGATTCAGCAATCCTAACGAATTGCTTTCATATAAGAGCGGTGCGCTACCAGGCTGCGCCACAGGCTCACCATATGGTTTGTAGAAATCTTTTATTTTTAAAGGTTGTCAAGAACCATGTTTTAAAGCAAATGACGTGTTTATGGTTCTTGAGCACCCCAAAAATGACTTTTTTTACTAGTTAAAATAAGTAATTTACAAAAAGAACATTTTTGATGTGTTAAAGGAGTTTTGTAGACTATATACTATAACCTAAACTAAATAGCTGTTAATTAACTAATAATTATGTTTACGTATGTTATTAATAAATTTAATAGCACATACTTTGAAATATTAACAAATAGTTAAATTTCACAATTCTTTTTTTATTTTTCATATTCTCCAGATTTGCGTATTAAAATCCTCATCAAATTCTTTTGTTACCTTTTTTGCAGTATCTTTCTCCAGTATTCTGTGCACTTTGTTTGTAACACAGTAGAGACAGAGATTTACTTTATTGGCTCCGCAGATAACACACTTCAAGTCAGAGGGTGTTGAGTCTGCCTCAAAGACAAGTTTTTTTAGGCTTTTTTCAATTTCTCTCATCTTTTCTTTTGGAAGGTTTTTATCCCTTAACCATGCCCTAACATGATTTGAAAAACAATGCGGGCATAACGGATTTGTTATTACCTGTACGCAACTGGTGCATAGGTCTATAACTTTTACCATACTATACAAAAGGTGGGGAAATATATAAAGAAGAGCTGTATTTTTCAAGACAATTTTATGTTACTATTTTAAGGTTTTGTTTTTTCCTTGTATTATCTGTAACTTTTAGATAGTGCTGCTTTTTGATTCTTCTGAAACATGAAAATTATTTTATACATCAATTAATAAAAAAAGATAATATAATTTTCGGGTGTTCAAAAACAAAGACTTTTTGATCTTAATCCACAGTTTTTGACATATTAATAGCTTCATTCCAGAGCATTATAAAGTCATTTCTGTAAGCATCTGCGACAGCTTTACTCTCTATTACTATTGCAGATGTTGGAGCATCCCATAATATAATAACAACTTTGTTTCCACAAATATTTGTTGAGATTCTTGAATTATATGAAGGAAGGTATTTTGACTCTGCATATCCTATTTTATCAATCTCTTTTACTCTTTTCATAGAATCAATTCCGTGAATTCTCCTTAGAAGGATTTTTTTTCTTGCTCTTTCTTTATGAAATTCATATAAAAATCCTCCAAGCATCTCCATTGCATCTTTCGGGGTTCCATGTATATATAATTCATCTCCACAATCAAGCAGATGCATAAGTATATTCTTTACAGAGGTTAGTCCATTTGATACACTTACTTTTATCTCTTCTCTTGGTTTGTTCTGAACTTTTTCTAATTCAGGTATAATTTCTTTTAATTCTCCTTCTTTTTGTTTGTGATAGTTTAGCAAGTCAGAAGGTTTAACTGGGTAGAAAATTTTTCTTTCATCCTCGGTAGTTTGAGTTATAATTCCTTTTTTTATTAATTTTTCAAGAATATCATAAGTATTAGATCTTTGAATTCCTACTCTTTTTGATATATCCAGTGCTGATGATTTTCCTGTTCTAATAAGATCAATATAAACAATACTCTCATTTTTATTTAAACCAATTGATTCAAGTACAGATATTATATCGTCTTCTCTCATGTATTTTAAGGTAAAGTGAATTATATAATGTTTTCTGTATTTCAAAGAGGTTATTGCTTTGATTAGTAATTACCTGCTCGCAAGCTCACAGAGGGATAATAATCATTAATTCAGAAACAATCTTATAAATTGATTATTGGTTTTTATAGTTAATAGATTAGATTAATTTAATTCTTCTTTAAAAGTTTAAACTATTCATAGCAAATAAACTTTTAAATGCCTTTTTACTTGAAAAACAATGTTAATTGGGCTTGTAGGAAAACCATCTGTAGGAAAATCAACTTTTTTTAAAGCAGCGACTCTGGCAGAGGTGGAAATTGCATCATATCCTTTTACAACTATAAAGCCAAATCACGGAGTAGGTTATGTTAAGATAGATTGTATTGATAAAGAGTTTAATGCTAAATGTAATCCAAATCACGGATTTTGCATAAAACATAAAAGGTTTGTCCCTGTAGATTTAATGGATGTTGCAGGACTAGTTCCTGGAGCAAGCGAGGGTAAGGGGCTTGGAAACCAGTTTTTAGATGATTTAAGACAGGCAGATGTTTTTATTCATATTGTAGATGTTTCAGGAACAACAAATGCAGATGGAAAACTTCTTTCAGAGGGCGATGAGTACAGTGTAATTGATGATGTTCTTTTTTTAGAGGACGAACTTAATAAATGGTATTTTAATATTCTTATAAAAGCATGGAAGACATTTTCAAGAAAGGCAGAATTAGAAGAAGGAAATTTTTCAGAGGCAGTTGCAAAGCAATTTTCAGGGTTAAAAGTAAAAGAAGACCAGGTAAAAAGAATCTTGCTAAAGCTTAATCTTCCTGAAAAACCAACATCATGGGATAATATGCAGCTAATGAAATTTGCTTCTGAATTAAGAAGAGAAAGTAAGCCGACAATTATTGCTGCAAATAAGATAGATAGTGAGAGAGGAATAGTTAATTTTGAAAAATTAAAAAATAATTTTCCTAATTTAATAATGATTCCATGCTCTGCTGATTCAGAACTTGCATTGAGAGAGGCTGCAAAAGCAAATTTAATAGAGTATATTCCTGGGGAGAGGAATTTTAATATAATCGGCAATTTAAATGACAAACAATCAGGAGCACTTGAAAAAATAAAAAAAAGCGTTCTAGAAAAATATGAGACAGGAACAGGTGTTCAGGCAATTCTTAATACTGCTGTTTTTGATATTTTGAAATATCTTGCAATTTTCCCTGCAAGTGCAAACAAGCTTGGAGACAGCAAGGGAAATATTCTCCCTGACTGTTTTCTTCTTCCAGAGGGTTCTACCGCTCTTGATTTTGCTTTCTTTTTACACACTGATTTTGGGAATAATTTTATTAAGGCAATTGATGCGCGTACAAAAAAAGCACTTGGAAAAAATTATGAACTTAAAAATAGGGATGCCCTGGAGATTATTACTAGATAAAATGGCAGAAATTAAAGAATGCACTGATTGCAATAAGGAATGCTGCAAAAGCGTAATCGTTGAGATAGATGAGCCAAAAACAAGAGAGGACTGGGATGATATCAGGTGGGAGGTTGCACACGAAAATGTCAATGTTTTGAAAGATGATGAAGGAGACTGGTGTATAGAATTTTTAACTCCATGCACTAAACTAGATAGTGAGGGGAAGTGCAAGATTTATGATAAAAGACCTAGAATATGTAAAAAATATAATTTAAATAGCTGTCTGTTAAATGGAGATAATGAGTATTACGAGATAATCTTTCGTTCTACTGAAGAGGTGGACAAGTATCTCTCAGAGCACCCTGAAATTCCTCATGAAAAAGAATAAAAAGAATGGTTTTAATTTATAGACATGAAAATAACTGTTAAAGCAAGATTTAACTCCTCAAAAGATTCTTTTCAAAAATTCGGACCAAATATGTATCTTGTTTATCTTTCTTTCCCAGAGGATGAGGATTCAGTAAAGATTCTTATAAGTTATCTTTCAGATAAATTAGGTGTTCCATCACCTAGAATAAATTTTTTTGATAAAGATTCTGCAGGAAACTGGATATTTGATGTGAGATGACTAAATATGCCCTGGGCAGAGTATCTTATAATTTATTTTTTTGAGTTTATTTAGAGATTCTCTCATTTTTTCAGGAGAGGATTCTGGAAAGTCTGTTCTTCCTATTCCTCCATGATGAAATATAACATCTCCTGAGAACAAGACATCCTCAAAAAGAAAACACATATCATTTTCAGTGTGTCCGGGAGCTTTAATTACTTTAATTTCAGGAATTTCAGATATTTTATCACTAATCTCTTCTGGAAAGTAAACTTTTGCTTTCTTAAATAGATCAATATTCTCAATATGGTCCCAGTGATTGTGTGTTATTAAGACAAAATCAACTTCTTCTGTTTTTATTTCAAGTTCTTTTAGAAAAAGTATTAACTCTGACTTATTCTCTTTTGAACCAGTATCAATAATTATGTTTTTATTTCTTATTTTTAATAAATAGATGCACGAGCCAAATTCAGTAAAAACAAACTGAAAAATATTGTTTTTTATCTTATTTATCATTTAATAGTCAATATAAGAATATTAAAAAACCTTGTCTATCTGATTAAAAGATGATAATTAATGTTAAAGTGAGGCCAAATTCAGGAAGAGAGAGCATTGAGATGGTTTCTGACGAGGAATATAATATTAGTTTAAAAAAAC
>JBBSXQ010000066.1:0-4341 GCA_038045725.1 Nanobdellota archaeon
GTTGAAATTCAATCTGCGGATTAAAATCCACAAAGGGTTTCTTTCAACTGGCTCGCCCTAAAAATAAACGAAAGAAATATTAAAGAAAAATTTTCTGATAATTGGAGACAGATTAAAGGTGGTAAAAATTGTGTTAGAATAAAAAAGGAAAAAGGTATATTTGAAATACAATTGAAAAAAGCTCAAAAAAGAGGAGCATTAAAAATGAAAGAGTGGCATAAATCTATGAAAAATAATAATCCTAAAGAGTACTATCTAATCCAGTACTCTAGATTCAAAAAAATTGGGAAGTATAAATATACAACTAAAAATGGTGAAAAAGTTAGAAATATATTAGAGAAACAAATTGCAGATATATTAAAAGAATTAAAGGTAAACTATGAATATGAACCACTAATAAATGTAAAAAATAAATATTTTTTTCCAGATTTTTTAATTAATAAAAATATAATTATAGAATGTACAATGTGGAAAGGAGAGAATAAAGCATATAAATTAAGAGATAAGATAAATGCGCTAAAAGAGAGATATAAGATATATATAGTTATCCCAAAAAATTTATATACTTACTATAAAGTTTTAAATAAGTATCTAATTAAAGGATTAGATGAATTTGTCCTGGTAGCTCAGACTTTCTGTAATACTCAAAGTATTAAGAGGGGAGCAATAGGTAGAGCGCATGGCTGTTAACCATGATGTCGGAGGTTCGAGTCCTCCCCAGGACGTTTGTTCTATACAATAATTATATTTTTAAATGAAGAATCTATTGAAAAAACATGGACCTTGAAAAAATAAAATTCAATATTTCTACAACTAATTGGGATAGTGATAGTGAACTAAGAAGAAAAAGTATGACTCTAACTAGTAAAGCCACTCCAGAAAAGATAGATGAAAATTATTTAACACATAATATTGATGAAGTTTATAGAAAACTTTACCTTATGAGGAATATTATGATTAAAAGCAAGAGATTAGACTTACATGATGCAATGTTCTTCTACCCTAGATACATCTCTCCTATAAAAGAGAGAAAAATGAAGAAAGGAGAATATGACTATCTTATGGAAACCCCTATGTTTGATTTAATAGAGAATATATTAGAAAATTGGGGTGAAGATAAGGAGAGATATTGTAAAATCTTAAGAGAGAATATAGATAAAAAGTATTCTAAAGTATAAATATTGAATATACTCCTAAACATTTTTATAATCATCTTTCCTATATTCTCCATGGACTTAGACAAAGCAATCCAGTCAAGGAGAAGTGTTAAAAAATTTAACAGCAAAAAGCCAGACTGGAGAGATATTATCGAGTGTATTGACGCAGCGAGATATGCTCCGATGGCTGGAAATAATTTTACTCTAAAATTTATTGTTGTTAATGATGAGAAAAAAATAAGTGAGCTTGCTGATGCTGCACAACAGCCATTTATCTCAAATGCAAAGATTGTTGTTGTAGTCTGCTCAGATACAAAAAGAACAGTAAATGCTTATGAAAAGAGAGGAGAGATATATTGCAAACAGCAGGCAGGAGCAGGAATTCAGAATTTTTGGTTAAAGCTTGTTGAAAAAGGATTTGTAACATGCTGGGTTGGAGATTTTGTTGATAATCTTGTGAAAAAAATCTTGAAGATACCTTCAGAAATAAATGTAGAGGCAATTTTCCCAATAGGATATGAATCTGAAAAAAAATATACAAGAAAAGCGAAAATTGACCTTGACAGGATTCTTTATTTTGAAAATTACGGAAATACAAAGATGCAGAAAATCAAGGGATTAGATGTTAAAATGGTAAATTTAATAACATTACTGGGAATTATTTCAGGATGCTGTAAAACCGCAGCTTCTGTTCCTCAAGTTTTAAATATAATAAAAACAAAAAAGACAAGAGATTTATCACTAGCTATGTACTGCACAGTTACTATCGGGGCAACTTTGTGGATAGTTTATGGTCTGATGATAAAAAGTTTACCAATAGTTCTTGCAAACAGCATCTCACTCATACTTGTAAGTACAATATTAAGTTTTAAGATAAGATATAAGTAAAAGGAGGTAAAATGTTAAATCAGAATAAATTTGGATTAGTTATTGGTTGTTTCTTTGCAGTTCTGCACGCAGTCTGGGCTTTGTCAGTAGCAATAATGAAAGATACTATGCAAAATTTTTTTAACTGGATATTTAATTTACATTTCTTAGAACCAATTTGGATATTAACTGGATTTAATCTAAAAGATGCAATTCTTTTAATTGTAGTTACATTTGTAGTTGGTTTTATTGTTGGTTGGATATTTGCAGGATTATACAACTTGCTATCAAAGAAACTTAAGTGAATAGAATATTTTATTTTTTTATTTAATTTATAAAATCTAAGAAAAATAATATCTTCTTTCTTCAAGAGGTTTAGATAACTCACTAGCGAAGTTCCTGAATGTTTTAACCTGTTCTGGAATAAGATATAATGGTTTGTCATTTAGAATATAATCAATAACTCTTCTGCAATCCATAACTAGGTTGTAGTGTATTTTATAAAACTTTATTTTAGCCTCATCTTTACTCTCAATTTGTTTATTAATAATTTCTTTGTCATTCATATAATCTTTAAGTAACTCTAAAAATTTCTTATGAATATCAGATTTTTTAGGAAATTTATTATCACTATAAAAAAGTTCAACCCAAGGGTCAGAATCATTCTTTGCATGATAATTTCTAATCAATTCAAGAGTCCTATCAAGTTCTTTAATATTTCTTGTTGCTTTATTTTTTACATGTTTCATTATTAAAGAATCTTCAAAATAGTCTTCTGAATGTTTTAATAAAGATATTAAACCAGAACCATACATTTCCCAAAATATCCTATTATAGTTTAGAGGCGGAAAACTCCCTTTTTCACCTGGAGAGATTGATTTTGTTGTTAACATTTATATTCATGTAAAAGCAATTTTAAAAATATTTGTATATTATTTTATAGATAAATAATTTTAAAAAACAAAAATCCCGGGAAAACCCGGGAATTTAAAAAATATCAATTAATTTAGCTTAGTAGTCCTATCTCCAAACCTCTATGCCTAAGTCAGACATTTCTTTTGATGCGGGAACCATTCTTTCTTCCCTCTGCTTACCAAGGACATACGGAGACTTAACACCAGTCATAATTGTTATAACTCTAACTCTTCCAGCAAATTCTTTGTTAATTCTAGCACCAATGATTACATTTGAATCAGCGCTTAAATTTTCAGAGACAGTTCTACCAATAACATCGAACTCTTCTAACTTTAAATCTGGTCCGCAAGTTACATGTATTAAAGCTCCAGTAGCACCTTGATAATCCACATCAAGTAGAGGATGAGTAAGTGCTTGTTTTACAGCTTCAAGAACACGGTCTTGTGTATCAGACTCTCCAATACCTATAACTGCAACTCCACCATCTTTCATGATAGCAGATACATCTGCATAGTCTAGGTTAATCAAGCTAGGAAGTGTGATTGTTTCAACAATTCCTTTAATCATTGTACTAACAAGTTCATTCGCAACAGCAAAAGCCTGTTCTAAAGGAAGTTGTCCGGCAATGTCAACAAGTCTGTTGTTATCAAGAACAATACATGTATCTGTAACATCTCTTAGTTCCTGAAGTCCGAATTCAGCTTTGTCAATTCTTGCTTTTTCTGAGTCAAAGGGCATTGTAACAACACCGATAACAACTGAACCAGTTTCTTTAGCTAATTGAGCTACTACAGGAGCTGCTCCTGTACCAGTTCCTCCACCCATACCAGCAAGGACAAATACCATATCAGAACCACCTACTGCTCTCTTAAGTTCTGAAAGAGCTTCTTTTGCTGCTTCTCTACCTCTATTAGGAGCACCACCAGCACCAAGACCTCTTGTTAATTCCTTACCAATAAGAATCTTTTCATCTGCTTTTGTAACACTTAAGTGAAGTGCATCTGTATTTATTGCGAAAATTGAGGCACCACTAATTCCCTTGTTAAAAAGCCATGTTACTGCATTACTACCCATTCCTCCACAACCTACAACTTTAATGTTTGCTTTTCCTGCCTTTAAATCATCGAAGTTAATACTGTGTGTTTCTACGTTTTTTATTGCTTCTTTTGCAAAGTCTAGCATTTTTTCTTTTTTTTGACCTCCTTACAATTGTATGACGGAAATAGAAAAGTTTATATAGTTTTAATACTTCCGAATATTTAGAAAAGAAATTCCCATACAGGATTATTTATTCAACCGCCATTGAATAAATAAATATACTTAAATATTAAGCTAATTCTTGTTTAAAAATTCTTCTATGCTTGTGTGTATTAATTTTTAAGCCACAAGAATTGAATTTTTA
>JBBSXQ010000067.1:0-4303 GCA_038045725.1 Nanobdellota archaeon
AATCACTTGCTGTCATTTTATTTCCTCCTTAAATAGATCTGGAACTATTTTCTCTAAGTAAGATTCACTAATAACTCCACTTTCAAGAGCTTTTTTTCTCATATTCTTATAAATTAATTTATCTTCCTCATCAATTTTCCCAAAAATCTTGTATAATAAGGTTATTTCTTTCATCTTTGTAATTTCATTATGTGGAAAAGCAAAAAGATAATTTATTAACTTATTTTCTCTTTCTTTTAATTTAATTTTTTCTTCAATCATTTTCTATTATTCAAACAAACTTTGTCTGGAAATTTTCCTCCATAAATTTAATTATCTCTTCTTTAGGAATTATCTGTCTTTTAGGAATTTTTCCCCTTTTTATTTTTTTTAATTTAACTCTTTTTCCTGATCTCTTAAAGACAACAGTTACATCTAATCCCATAATTCCAACATCTCTCTGGTATTCCATTCCAGGAATCTCAATATATTCTTTTATACCAAAAGAGAAGTTATTTTCACTTATTTGTTTTTTAGATAAAACATTACTAGCTGCAATAAGCATCTTTTTTAGCATTTCAAGAGAATCTTTTCTTATTGTAACAACAGTTCCAACTTCTAGATTAGGTCTTACTCCTAAAGAGGGTATTCTTTTTGAGGATTTCATCTTTGCAGGCTTTCTTCCAGTGATTATCTTGAGAAGTTTTACTCCTTTTTCAAGATTATCAGCAGTTGCACCAATACTCAATACAACTTTCTCAATTTTGATATTTCTCATTGGATTTTCTGTTTTTTGTTTCATTTTATTCTATAACCATTAACTGTTTAATTAAGATATTAACTTTCTTCGAATCAATATTAAGTTCTGCAATTTTTCCTTTTTTATCTATCTTCTCAATAATTCCTTGTTCTCCTGAATGTTTTCCTTCAAAAATTATAGCTTTTTCTTTTTCTTTAAGTGGAAGGCATTTTTCTATTTTTCTATTTTTTAAATCAACAATTACAGAATCACTAACATTACATTTTAGTTCTGAAAGGAAATTTGTTCCATCACTTAAACTTAATTGTGTTTTTTTGCCTTTTAACATTTGTTTATTGATAATCTTTGCAATTTTTTTATTAGATTCAGATTCTTTTATCTCTAAAAGATCAAATTTTCCTTTTTCAGATAAAGTCATTCTATAATGCTTTTTTGAAGGAATAATTGTTATTGTATCAAATAATACTACATTGTTTTTATCATCTCTCGGAACTCTGTTATTTACAAGTATATCTTTAGAGTGTATAGCTTTCTTTACCTCTTTTCTGTTTTTAGCAAGTCCTAATATATCTCTAAATATAACAAGTATTGGAACCCCTCTATTTAGGCTAAAATTGGGTCTTACTACATATTTTGTTCCTTTTCTTTTGACTGTCCAATTTTTAGGTATTTTTTGTCTTTTTAGATGCATTTTATTTTTTCTCCTTTTTTCTTTTGTGAGGTATATTTTTTAAAACCTCTTCTTTTTTAGTCTCTGTTTTAGTTTTTTCATCTTCTTTTGCTGTTTTTTTCATTCTTTTTGAATCTTCCATGTTTAATTCTATAATCTGAAGATTAGATGTTGGTAATTTTACATTAACTTTTGAACCATCCTGCTTTTTAACCTGAACTCCCTCAATTTCAACTTTTGATTTTTTAGTATGTACCTTCACTACCTTTCCCTGCTTTTTTTTGAATTTTCCAGTTAAGATTATTACACTATCTCCTTTTCTTACAGGAATATTTCTTTTAAAGTATTTTTTTCTTAATTCTTTTGAGAGGTTTACACTCATGAATTTTCTTTTGAGTATTAACGGAGCATTTGCTATATACTTTCTCTGTTTTCTTGGCTGTTTGCTTGCCTTCCACTTATTTGAAAATTTTTTCTTCATGCTTTATGATACTCTCTTTCATATTGTTTTAATTTCTCTTCTGGAAAGTAATCAATACTTTCTACAAGATTAAAAACATCAAAGAATCTTTTTACATAATTTGGTGTTTTCTTAGCTTCTTTTTCATCTTTTTTAGAATTTACTCTATTCTCTTTCAATTCATCTAATCTTTCTCTGATAAGCAAGTCCAATCCTGTTATTATTTTAATTTTTTCCATTTTAATATACCATTGACCCTATTTTTGCAACAGATGACCATCTTTCTAGTACCTCTCTTGCAACAGGTCCTTTAATTTGTGTTCCTTTAGGATTTCCCTTCTCATCTTTTAGTATTGCCACAGCATTATCTTCAAATGCAATTCTTTCCCCATTATTTCTCTTGTAAGGTTTTTTTTGTCTTACAATTACTGCATCAAATACTTTTCCTTTCATTTCTAAATTTCCTTTTCTTACACTTACTTTTACCCAGTCAGCTATCTTAGCACACACTTGTTTTCTTTTTGTTCCTTTTCCACGTTTTACAGATACAAGCCTTACTATCTTAGCTCCACTATTATCAGCTACATTTAGCTTTGCTCCTAGATTCAAACCAGGTGTTGCTCTTGCTCCAACTGCTTTCATTTTACTCCCTCCTTATCTTTTATTTTTTCTATAACAACTGAATGTATAATCTTACTCAAGGGTCTGCACTCCTGAACCTTTATTAAATCTCCAACATTAATCTTGTCAGTCATGCATATAGGTAATCTTGCATGTATTCTTGTTTTTGACTTGGCATATCTCTCATATTTTCTTATATAAATCATTCTCTCAAATTCAATAACAACTCTTTTAGGAAATTTTTTTATAACTTTTCCTTCAAAAATTCTCCCTCTTACTCTTAATGTTCCGTGAATATGGCACTCTTTATCTTTGAGCATACCCTCTACTGTTACTGGCCTTTCTTTTTCCATATTTTTGTCTGTTTTTTTGTTTTTCTTCATTTTTTCTCTTGTTTTTTGTGTATGTTTTAATCTATAGAGTCTCTGTCAAATCCTAACTTTACAAGGATATCTGTTATTCTTTTTCTGTGATCTCCCTGTAACTCTATTGTGTTATCTTTGTAAGTTCCACCGCACGCGAGCTCATTTTTAAGGGCTTTTGCGATTTTTTTTACATTTATACCACTCTCAAATCCTGTTACCATAGTAGCAATTTTTCCATATCTCTTTTTCTCTATTGCTACCTTTATTCTCTGTGAACTCTTTATGATTTGTTCACATACACATGCTTGCTTTGGCAAGCTACATTTTGGACATATATCCATGTTATTTATTGAGTGTGAGCATTCGTGCAATGATTTTTCTTATTTCTCTTGTTTTTTTTCCCCCAGTCTTTGATGCACTTATTTTTGATTTAATTAATTCGAGTTTTAATTCCTCCAGTTTTTTACTTTTTTCTTCTTTGCTCATTTTTTGAATATCTTTATATTTTAATGTTGACATTTTTCTTTCTCTTTACTTTTACTTTTTTTTGAACAGGTTCAATCTCTTTCTTGCTCTCTTCTGATCTTTCTCTTAATTCTTTTATTAATTCTTCGTTGATATTTATCTTATCTTTTAATATTGCTTCTGGAGAGAGAATACTAACTTTAACTCCAACTGTTCCAGGTTTTGTCTGAGCTATTGACTGAGCTCTGTCAACTACTTTTGCACTCTCTCCTGTTTTTTTCAGATATCCCTGGGCAAATCTCCATTGTTTTGCTCTTGCACTTGGAAGTTTTCCACTTAATCTTATTTCAGCCCCAAGAGCTCCAGCTTCTATTATTTTTTGAAGTGCTTTATATGCTACAACCTTGAATTTTAACGGACCAAGTCTCTCAAGTGAGAGAGCTATCTCATCTGCCATTATCTGAGCATCAAATTCTGGCTGTTTTATCTCATCTATCTCTATGTGTGGATTTTCAAGTTTAAATTTTGTTTTTAAGATTCCAGTTAACTCCTCTATTTTTTCTCCTCTTCTTCCTATTATTAATCCTGGTTTGTGTGTCGAGATGATTATCTTTTCACCGATAGGAGTATATTCAATTCTAACCCTGCTTACTTTTCCTTTTCCAAGTGTTTTTTTAACATAACTTTTAATTTTAAATTCATCTTTCTTGAATTTTACTATATTTCTTTCTTCCATTTTACTTTTTCTCCTTTTTCAATTAATACTTTTAATTTTGAAATATTATCTTCTCCAACGCCGAAATTAATTATCTCATCATAATTCTCCAAAGTTTCTATGTAAACAGGATTGCCTTTAAGTAAGTAACATAAAAGAATAGTTGTTATCTTAGGGTTATTTTCTTTTAAATATTTTGAGATATGTGTGTTGTTAAAAGATTTTTCATAATGGTTTTTTAAGTTAATTATAGCAATATCATAATCTT
>JBBSXQ010000067.1:4313-9144 GCA_038045725.1 Nanobdellota archaeon
CTTTTGGGTTTGTTGTTGAAATAGCTTCTCTTCCAGAATAATGCAAATCTACTTTCATATTAAGTTCGTCTTTCATATTTCTAGATAACCATCCACCAAATTCATCAATTAATAAAACATTTAGTTGTTTTTCTATTGTTTTCATTTTACCTTTCCCTCTCCTTATTTTTCTTTTCTTTTATGATTTTTTCTTTTGCAACTATTTTAAGATGTGTTCTTTTTTTCCTGTATTTTCCAAATCTTCCGTGAGGTTGTGATGCAACATTTGCAACAGCCTCGCTTATTATAGGTTCATCCAGCCCATTAAATTCTGCATTTCCTGATAAATTTTTTAATATTTTAATAAAATATTCTGCTGCATTCTTAGGGTATCTTCCTGACATCATTCCTTTTCCTTTTCTATGGGGTATCTCTCCTTTCATAGGTATAGCTCTTTTTTTCCTAACTACTTCTTCTAGCTCTCTTATTGCTGTCTTAATTTCTTTTCTTTTAATGAATCTGCAGATAGCAATAGCATTTTTTGTAGATATTGGAAGGTCAAAAGAGTTTATTACTGCACTTGTTTTTTTTATTTTCTTCTCTTCTTTTGGTTTTTCCTTTTTCTCCTCTTGTTTTGTTTCAACAACTACTTCCTCGCTTTCTTGTTTTTCTTTGTTTTCTATTTTTTCTGTCATTTTTATTTCTTAGATTTTGATTTTGATCCTTTAGTTGCACCAACACCAGCAGTTCCGTGTTTTATTTTTTCTCTTGTCAGTGAAAATTCGCCTAATCTATGTCCGAGCATCTCCTCAGTTATATCTACTGGGATAAAACTTTTTCCGTTATAAACATGAATTTTCATTCCAATTAAATTTGGGACAATGATAATATCTCTCTGGTGTGTTTTTATCTGCTTATTTTTTGAGAGTTTCTTTTTTGACCTGCTTACAAAATCCTCAATTACCTGGAATTGTCTTAGGACGCCTCTTCTCTCTCTTGCTCTTAAGTATTTTGCGAATTCTCTAACTCCAAGTTCTTTAAGCTCTTCTATTTTCTTTCCTCTGAATGTTATTTGTTTTTTGATTATTTCCATTTTTTATAAATTAAAATTTTTTAATTCCTCTTACCTGTTCTTCTCGGCCTTAGCAATCCAACTCTCTTTCCTGGAGGAGCATTTCTCTTAGCAATCTTACTCTTAATTCTCTTCCCTCTTCCAGAACCAAAAGGATGGTCTACAACATTAACCTTTACTGCAGATGTCCTTGGCCATAATTTATTTCTTGATTTCTTAATATAAAACTGTTTTCCTGCTTTAAGAATAGGCTTATCAAGTCTTCCTGTTCCAGCAATGATTCCTATAACTGCTCTGCATTCAGGATTGAACTTTTTTTCTTTTTTTGAAGGCATTAGTATAAAAATATCATTTCCAACTATTCTGTTTACTGATGCACTACTTCCACCAGTTTTTACAAAAACTCCTCCATCTCCTGGTCTTGATTCAAGATTATATATTGGTGTTTTTATAGGCATATCTTTTATTTTCATAATATTTCCGTCTTTGATTTCTTTTCCGTTGAATTTTATATTCTGTCCTTCAATCATTCCTTTAAATGCAGAGATATAGAAAATTCCTTTATTAGATTTTATTTTTGCAATAGGAGCAGTGTGTCCCGGAGAGTTAATCAGCTTTATTACAGTTCCTTCCCCTTCTAATCTTGGAGGATACTTTAATTTAATTGTATAAGCTTTTCTTCTAACTCTATAACTAAAACTTCCCTTACCTCTTGCCTGTGATATTATTCTTTTTCCCATATTACATCATTCCTAATTTCGTAGCTATGTCTATAGCTGGAAATTCCTTTTTTAATTTAACATAAGCATATTTTCTGTTACTTCTTACTAAAGTTCTTACTTTTTCAACTTTAACATTAAATATTTTTTCAATTTCTTCCTTGATTTTATCTTTTGACATGTTTTTATTCACATTAAATGTTATTACATTCTGTGATTCAATTTTCATAACAGCTTTTTCTGTAACTAGTGGTTTCATTTTAATTTCTCCCCAAGCTCTTTAACTGCTTGTTCAGTATAAATTGTTAATCTTCCAACACCACCTTCGTCAGCAATATCGCTGACACTTAGATTTTCGCTAGTTTTTCTCTCAAAATTTCCTGCTTTTAATTCTTCTTTTTTACCTGTAACAAAAATTAATCCAGAATTTGTTTTATATTTTCTTCCTCTTAGTTTTCCTTTTCCACTTCTTATCTCTTTTTTCTTTAGAGCTAATTCAAAAACATTTTCTCCTAGAATTTTTCTTAGACTAGAGATTAGCTCTTTTGTTTTAAGAGACATTACTTCTTGTTCTACAATTATAGGGAACTCTACAATCTCCTTGCTTTTTATTCTTGAATATCTTTCAAGAATTTTTTTATTCTGCGCAGTTGCACTTATAGCAGACATTAGCGCAATGCAGAGTTCTTTTTTATTCACTCTTTTTTTATTAAGCATTGATAAAATTTTTGGAGGATGAGCTCTTCTACCTCCTCTAGCTGAAGAAATTTCAGCTCCCTCCCAGTTGAACTGAGAACCTCTTCTTGAAAATATTTTTCTAGGAATTCTAGAAATACCCTTTCCTCTTGAACTTTTCCATACATGTCTTCTGTGAATTAGTATTCCACTTGCAGAGTGTTGTTTTCCTGCAACAAGAGAGGGAGAGTAAGGTTGTTTTGTCTTCTTTGTTTCCAAAACTCTTGATACAATATCTTCTCTTACTGGTTGAGAGAAACAACTAGGAAGTTCAATTGTTTTTGTTTTCTTTCCATTTATATCTAAAACATTTGCTTTCATTTTATAATAATCCTACTTTTTCTAATTTAATTTTTCTTTCAGAATAACCCTTTCCACCCTCTCTAAATATTTCTTTTAGATTTTTGTGAAAATTCATTCTTAATGAACCATTTGGATAAATTCCCTCTATTCCTTCATTTTCATATCCTACAATTGATAAGCTAGAGTATTCAACTATTGAACCATCACTTTTGGTCATTAATAGAGTAATTCTTTGACCATCATGACTATCACATAATGCAGGTATTATTTCATAATTCTTAAATATCTGACCGATTTTAATAACTTCTCCAACTTTTAGATCGGCAAGTTCATCTAAATGTTTAATTTCTCTGAAATTTATCATCTTAATTCCACCAACTCATAGTTTTTCTTTAATTGTTTTCTAGTTACTCTTAATGGAGATGTTATAACTACCTGTCTTTTTGCAGGTCCCTGAATTGAGCCTCTGATAATAATATAATCTGATTTAATATCTCCATAATTTTTTATATTTTTTAAAATATCTTTCTTATTTTCTGCGTTTTCAATTCCAATTATTTTATTATTATATATTGCTCTTGTGAACAATCCAACCTGTCCTGCCATAGGAGCTTTAAAAGTTGTTCTTGCAGGGTGCCACGGAGCTATACTTCCTGGTCTTCTTACACCTTTTTCAGATTTGTGCTGTCTTAGTCTAATTCCAAATCTTTTTACCGGTCCTGAAAAACCAAATCCTTTAGTTAATCCTCTTAAATCAGCAAGCTGTCCTTTTTCAAAAACATCTGAGATAGTAATATCTTTTCCTAATTTTTCTTTTATAAATTTGATTTTATCTTCTTTGCTTCCAGAAAGTCCAATCTCCAGAATATCTGGTGTTTTTTTTATATTTGTCTTTTTTACTTGTGAGTAGCATATCACTTTCACATCATCATAATCTTCATTTTTTACACTATCTACAGATTTAGATTTATTTTTTGGTAATTTTACCTTTCTTTTAAGCTCTTTGTCTAAATTTTCTGAAAGAACTTCGCTGTTAACCCTTCCATTTTTATAAAATCTAACTGAAAGTATTTTCAGTGGAGGGCATTCAAGAATTGTCACAGGAATAATTATTTTTTTCCCTTTTGTCATAGAATCAGCAGTCTCATCTTTTACATAACCCGAAAACATACCTACCTTATAACCTATAAATCCCTTAAGATTTTTTCCAGAATTAATAGCATCCCAGTTCACTCTAGGTAAAAACCTAGCCGCTCTCTTTCTCGGCCAAAACTGCAAACTTCCTTTTCTTGGTACTGACTTTTTCGCCATTTCTTAATAGTGCGGAAATTATCATTTTATTTCTTACCCTGGATATTTTATTTAGAAAAAGTGGGTATTTAAAGCTTTTTGAAAGAGAACTCACGCCTCAAAATCAAACTCTTTTTTTGTTTCAACCCCATCAATCTTAGATTTTCTGATTATTTTTCCCTTTCTTTTAGCCATCTCTCTAATTTTTGCAAAATCTTTCTCTTCTTTTGGAAAAACTAATTCAGTTATGATAAAATCATGAGATATTTCTGCACTTTTGAAGTTAGGGTTCTCAAAAACAAAACTTTCTCCTAATTCTTTATCTCTAGTTATTAACTTGCAAAAATCAGGTTTTTTACTCTCTTCAGAGTTTTTCCCTGGTTTTCCTGATTTTGGAGCCTTTGCCTTTATCTTTAGGATTGTTTCATCTTTTTCTGCCTCAAAACTAAGACCAAAAAATGCTTTTGGGAACTTAAAAACTAGATTAGATATATCTTTTCCAGTCATCTCATCTTCTATCATATATTTCTTAACTCCCTGGAATTGTTTTATCTCTTTGAATTTTAACTCGTTTTTTAAATCACTAGTAGATACCACTGCTCCTGTAACTTTTGTTTTATTACTTCCAACTTTCTCAGCAACAATTTTTACAAGTTCATTTCCAAATTCTGCTGTTGTAAAAATAGTAAACTTACCCCCAGATTGTTTTGCACTAATTACTGCCCTGTCTTTA
>JBBSXQ010000068.1:0-2549 GCA_038045725.1 Nanobdellota archaeon
TTGATATCTTGGAAGAGATTGTTATAAAATACTACAAAGGTTATGAACATGAAAAAGTAAAAGAAATTTCTGGAAAAGAAGTTGATAAGCTTCTAAAAGATACAGAAGATTATCTGAAAAGACTTAAAGAATTAAGAGAGCAGATTGAAAAAAAATCTCAGGAAAAAACAATAGAGGGAATTTATAATGATGTATTTGCTCTTCTTGAATCAATACTAGGAAAACATCCACGTGAAAAATTAATTCACGAGTTTGAAAACAAGATTGTTAAGACAGGTAAGCTTTCACAACAGCATTCAAGGATTTTGCAGGATGTAATCAATGCAAAAGCAGAGTTCAAAAAAGGAAAATCAAACAGCCACAAAGTTGATACAGCAAGAAAAAATGCAACAATCTTAATTAATAGCTTAATTGAATACTCTCAGAGATGTGATTTGGCAATACTTGAAAAAAACAGGATGAGATTGAGATATAAAGATGGTAATCAGGAGAGATTAGCTGAATTTTTAATAGCTGACGGAAAAGGATTTTTGATAGATAAAAATACTATTAAAAAACTAACTGATAAAATTGAGAGCTCTGATACTAAAGAGCTTTCTGAAAGTGTGGAGAAGCAGAGAGCAAGAAAAACAAATGAGATTAATCCAAAAATTTTTGAACTTTTGAAAAAAGAGCTTGGTGATTTTGAAATAGTTCTTTAATAATTAAAATGAGATATCTCTTTATTCTTGGAAGAAATGTGCAGTTATCTATTAAAGAACTTTTTTGTTTCTTAGAGAGAGAGGAAAATCCTGTTCTGAATTTTCTTGAGAGCAAAAATGCTGTTATTGTTGAACTTGAAAAATCACTTCCTAAAGACATTTTGAAAAATTTAGGAGGAGTTATTGCTATAGGAGAGATTTTAAGTTCTGGAAGTATAAAACAAATAATTGATGAGCTGGAGAAAAAGCAGGTATATCTTGGAACAAAAAACAACTTCAATTACTCTGTCTGGGATTTTTCCAGTGAGGATTCTCTTACTAAAATTTCACTTTATCTTAAGCAAAGATTCAGGGATGAAAAATTAAAAGCCAGTGAGAAGAAATTATCAAGAGCAATGGTATTGCAGGATGGAAGAGTCGTAAATATTCCCAGTTCAAGGTTAATTGATATAGAGTATTTTGTTTTTGGAGATAAAGATTTGTATTTTGGAATTGTAAAAGAAAAATGTGATTATGAAGATATTGAAGCAAGAGACATGAACAAGCCAGTAAGAAGAGAGCAACTCTCAATATCTCCGAGAATTGCCAAGATAATGATAAACCTTTCAGGAGTAAGAGAGGGTGGAAAACTTCTTGACCCTTTTTGCGGAGTAGGAACTATTTTGCAAGAGGCTTTAATACAACATATTCAAGTTGCAGGTATTGATATTGATAAAGAGGCAATAGAGGGTGCAAGACCAAACTTAAAACATTCTAAATTTTCAGAAAAAGATTATTTGTTGATTCTTAATGATTCAAGAAAAGCAAGTGTTGGGGAATATGATGTTATTGTTACAGAGCCTGATTTAGGAGAGTTGCTAAGAGATATTCCTACAAAGAGAAAAGCAGAAGAGATAATATCTAAATTTGAAAATTTAATAATCTCTGTTATAAATAATCTAAAAAAATCTGTTTCAGGAAGAATTGTCTTTACAG
Organism: Nanobdellota archaeon; assembly: GCA_038045725.1. Lineage (GTDB taxonomy): Archaea > Nanobdellota > Nanobdellia > Pacearchaeales > GW2011-AR1 > JBBSXQ01. The sequence goes on from JBBSXQ010000068.1 coordinate 1,677, forward strand.
CTCCACTCATTAAGATTGGAGATAGAAGAATCTCATGTAGTGCTAGTAATATCTCTAAAAGAACAAACATGAAAATAGTAGAAGGATTCCCTCTACCTGATTATAGGAAAGACCAGATTGTAGGAAGAGACATTTTTGTTTTGGAGAGAATTGATAAGAATTAAGAAAGTTAATAACCATAATTCTTAAAGCTTCGCAAGAAATCTGTCTGTTTTAACTGACAGATGAATTGCGCTTATTTATCATTAGTTATTTATTTCTAATTTGATTATGAACTATGAGCTTGTTGTAGCTCACAGCACGCACTGACTTAGTCAGAGCTTTCTAAAATAAAAACCTTTCGGAGGGTAAAATGTACAAACATTATTCAACATCAGTAGGAAATAACTTAAAAACAATTCAGATAACAACTAAATACAGATATAAAATGATGCGACAGGAAAAACTAAAAGTTTTCTGCAGAGTTGCATTGGAAGAAGCATGCAAAAAACATAAGATAGAGGTAGTTATAATAAAAATACTTGACGAGCATGCGCACTTAATCGTTGATTGCCCTAGGACATTATCAGATGCCCAATTAATTCAGATAATCAAGGGATTATCTGCTTATATCTTGTTTAGAATCTGTCCTGATTTGAGATTGAGATATCCTAGAGGGAATTTTTGGAACAAAGGATATTTTTGTCAGGGATGTGGAACTGATTTTGACAGGGCTTTGAACTATGTTCAGAATCAAGAAATGCATCATTCAGCGAACTAAGGACGCTGTCGGCTTTAGCCGACAGAGGATGTCACATTAATATAATTATTTTAAAAACATTGAAATATACTGATTTTTACATTATCAAAATATCTGTTTAATAATATCCTAAT
>JBBSXQ010000069.1:0-736 GCA_038045725.1 Nanobdellota archaeon
GTTGCTCTTCCGTTCTTCTGAATCATATATAGAAAATCACGGCTTGTTAGTCCTCCTGGTTCAGAGTATCCTGTAGATGGAGCAAAGGCAGGATCTATAACATCAATATCTATTGAAACATAGAGTTCCTTGCCATTAGAAAACTCCATGATTATATCGCAGCTGTCATGAAGGTCTTCTGTAAGCTGGTTCATAGTAATGATTCTGATATTTTTCTTTTTTAAAAAATCTGCTTCCTGCTCATCTATATTTCTTGTTCCAACTAAAAGAATGTTTTCTTGTGGAAAACCTGCCTCAATTACTGCTCTAAGCCACTCCTCATGTGTTGGAAAATTCCTATCTACTGGCTTCATACAATCTGAATGAGCATCAAAAATAATAAGACATGGTTTTTTTTCTAAATTTTTTGCGTAATCAAGAAATGCTTTTGTTGTGGAGTAACTAATTGAATGATCTCCTCCAAGAAATATTGTTTTTTCCTGTGTTTCAAAAATTTCTAAAGAATTTTTATAAATTAGTTTGTTTGAGAGCTCGAGATTTTTATTATCTAGATGTATCTCTTCTAAATCTAAACCATCAACATTAATTACTTTTCCTTGTTCGTTTGAATAAATCTCTCTAAGGCTAGAGAGGATTGCATTTCCTGCATTTTCACATCCCCCTGTCTTTCCTAAGCCATTAAACCCAGGAATTTTTACTATAAATGCGTTTTTTTGTATTTCCATGATTAAAACCA
>JBBSXQ010000069.1:746-2275 GCA_038045725.1 Nanobdellota archaeon
GATTAAGCCTTATGGGGTAAATTTACCTGCTCGCAAGCTCACAGATTTCTTAATGATTAATACTAATTAAATTGCTCACTCCAAAGTCGTTAGATAATCTATTTAATCTGTTAATATACTACCAAAATATTTTAGTTTAACCTTGCTGTTTTTAGATTAAAAGTATATTTTATATTTGTGAATGAAATGAACACAATATTTTAAGATAATTTTAAGTTAATAATTGATTAATCCTCAGGAACAAGTGCAAAAAAACTGTATTTTTTAATGTTGGAAATTTCCTTTACATCTTTTAATTTCACTTTTTTAATATCATCCTCAAAATCATAAAATTTCCTTGCATTTCCATTAACTTCAAAAAAAAGAAGATTTGCCAGCTGCATCTGAGAGTCTTCCATAGAAATCCTGTGATTCCCAATTATCTGTTCTTTGGTTTGTTTAAGCTCTTTTTCATCTAGGTTCCTTGAAACTTTTTTAAATTCCTCAATTATTAAACTTTTTACAGTTTCAAGATTCTTTTTTGTTGTCCCAGAATATATAAAATTATATGCAAAATCTTTATTTATTATAGAATCTCCCCCTATAGAGTAAACAAGATTTCTTTTTTCTCTCAACTCGTGAAAAAGGCGGGATGAAAGCCCCCTAGCCATAAGAGTAATAAGTATCTTTGCAGCATAACTCTTTTTGCCACCAAATAAAGGAATATGAAATGCAAAAACAAGATTTGCCTGATCAATTCCTTTTCTTTTTTCTAATTTAATTTCATTTTTAATTTTTGGTTTAAATCTCTGAATCTTTCCTCTTGTTTTTCCAAAATTCTTCTCAACATATCTTACAAGTTTGTTAAAATCAGTATTGCCTACAGCAGCAAGAATAAAATTATTTGGTTGATAAACTTGGTTAAATTTACTAGTAAGAATCTTTTTATTCATCTTACTAAGAGTGTTATAATCTCCTATAATATTTAAACCAACAGGATTCCCATAAAGGGTCTTTTTTATCCCTTCAAAAACACAAGATATTGGATTATCATGGTGCATTTTTATCTCTTCAAAAATTACCTGTCTCTCTTTCTCAATCTCCTTTTCATCAAATAGAGGATTTCTTACCATATCTCCTAAAACTTCAAGAGCAGTATTGATATGTTTATCAGGAACCTTACACCAGTAAGCAGTAATTATCTCTTCAGTAAATCCGTTTAATTCTCCGCCCTTTTTTTCAATCTCATCAGCAATCTCTTTAGAGTTTCTTGTGGGTGTTCCTTTGTAGAGCATATGTTCTATAAAATGAGATATTCCTTTCTCACCCTCCTCCTCGTTAACTCCTCCGCTTTTAACAGCAAATGCAACACTTACAATCGGAAGGTCTCTCTTTTCAAGAAGAACAGTCATTCCATTCTTCAAAACTTTTCTGTAAAATTTCAGCTCCATATTATAACTATAAAAAAGAGCTATATAAAATTATATTTTTAAAAAAAGTCCTGAATAAAGACTATTCCGAGAGAGGAATTCGAGTTAGCCGGATTCCTG
>JBBSXQ010000070.1:0-7087 GCA_038045725.1 Nanobdellota archaeon
AAAGTTATTTGATTTTATCTAGATGCCACACAGCTTGCTGTGTGGAGGTTCACCTAGCATTTTTTCCTAAATAAATTCTATTAAAGATACCTCTTACTGTACCAAAATATCTAAAAGTTACAAAAATAAACATCCAAGGGAAAAATATTCTAAATTCCTTGATTTTCATACATCTTATTATTGAAAGAATAAAGATTATTACAGGAGAGGTAATTATTAAGACAAAAGGGACAAGATATTTGAAAATAGGTAATTTTAGAAGAGAATTATTTATTGAAGCACCAATCCACTTACTTTGTTTATAAACTGATTTAAGAGTTTCAGGATTTTTATGATAACAGATTGTGTTTTTTGCTACTACTGGCTTTATACTATACTTAAACCAAAAAGTTTGATCATCTGCATAACCATATGAGGAGTCAAATCCTCCAAATTTAAGAAAATCTTTTTTTCTTATTGCCCTGAATATCTTTACTTCATTTGCTTTTTCTTTAGAAATTCTTACTTTCCCCCAGCATCTACTCCAGATATTTTCTGTATTTTTTACAATTTCCAATTCATGAGTAGTTCCTATTATTTTTCTATCTTGGATTATAGGTGTTAAAAGATTATTTAAATAATCTTTATCAAAAACCATATCAGAATCAACAAATACTAATATCTCTCCGGTAGACTTCTTTGCTCCAAAATTTCTTGCGCTTCCAGGACCTTTGTGATCTTGTTCTAAGGTTTTAATACCTTTAAAATTTTTTGTAATTTCAATACTGTTATCTGTAGAACCATCATCAACAATGATTATCTCAAAATTTTTATAACTCTGTTCACTTAGAGATTTTAGGCAGTTATAAATCTCTTTTTCTTCATTATAAACAGGAATAATTACAGAAGCTTTTATTTTTTTGCTAGCCATATTCTTTAATATACTATCTTAACTGTATTTATAAGTCTACTTTTTTATTAAATATATAATAACTCCCTATTTTTTCTTTAAGTTTAAAATAATCCATGTTTTCTTTACCAATCCTTTCTATATCTCTTTCAAATATTATTATGTATTCTATTTTTTCATTTTTAATAATTTCTTCAATAAATTCTTCATGATTTCTATACACCCACATTATCTCAGTATAATTTGGCATTCCAATATAACTTCCAATATTTGGGTAAGTTGCTATATTCCTTGATGAGATATTGTTATCTTTTATGTATTTAACAGTTTCAAGAACCCCTGTTTCACCATATCTTATATAAGTAGAATATCTTACTTGAGTGTGAACTAAGTCTATATATACCGAGGTAATTATTGTCAAAGTTAAAAGTAAAAAAAGTATTTTGTAATCTGATTTAAGTAAACAAAACATAAAAAAACCAGTTAAGAGAGGGATTATAAAATACAAAACAAAATTTTTCATAACTGGGAAAATTATTTCTTCTATATTTGTATTTTTTGAAGTGGAGTCAAATTCAGGAATTAGTGGATCTTTTACTATGAAAAAGAAATATGCTAAAAATAAAATAGATATAATGATTATTTTTAATGAGTCCTTTCTGTTTATTCTTTTAAAGAAATTTAATTTTGATAACATATAAATTACAAAGATTGACATCCCCGGGAGAGATAAAATATAATACTTTGGAAAACCCCAAGCATTTGCTCCAAGATAAAAGAATAAACCAATTGTTAAAATAGAGATGATATTTAATAAGAGCATATTAGATTCTTTTTGATTCATCTCTTTTTTAGTAAATTTCTCTTCTTTTATCAGTCTATAGTAAAAGATAAAACTCAAGATTAAAAATAGGACAATAAAAAAAGGAATAGAAAAATACGCAAAAGATTTAAGAGACCAAAGAGAGTTAATCCAGTTAAAATTTCCTTGACTAATAGTTTGATTGTTAAACAAAAAAGAAAAATTATGTTTAAAAGGCATTAAAAAATCTAAGTTAAAAAAACCTGTGTAAATCAAAAAGATATCAATGAATAAAATTAAGACAACAAAAAATAAAAGTATATCTTTCCACAAAGATTTCCAATCTCTTTTAATCAAATCAAATAAGAGTAAACTTCCAAATAATATTATAGGTCCGCTTTCTTTTGACAAAAAGACTAATAACAATGATGGAATAAGATAGAGATAACTTTTTTCTTTGATAAAAAAATATAGGAATAAATACATAAAAAAATTGAGTATTCCTCCATCTATATCTATAATTACTGAACTTTGGATTGTTAGAGGATTAAGAGCATAGATGAATGTAGCAAGTAAAGATAATTTTTCAGAGTTCTTTTCCCCTTTAAAAATTTCTTTAGATATTAAATATACTAAAATTATTGTTAAAATATTAAACATAAAGGAAACAGCTCTTATAGAATAAATACTCATCCCAAATATCCAAATAAAAAGAGATATTAAGTATATATAAAGAGGAGGATGCCACAAAGCTTGACTATTAGGTTTTAATAAACTATGGTCGTATATTGGTTTACCTTCTTTTAAAACCCCTTTTGCAGCTTCTACAAATACATTTTCATCACCACGAAATGGTTGGTTAATTGAATACATTGTTGGTATTATATTAACTAAAAGAATAATTATAAGAAAAACATGGTTCTTCTTCATTTTTTTATTAAATTAAATTTGTGTTTAAATATAAGTATTAGCATTTTTATAGCTAAAACTCCTGCTTTTCTTCTGCTTCCAGTAACACTTGATTTTCCAATCCTTTTTTTATAATTCAAAGGTATTTCTATAAATTTTATCTTATTTCTTATAACCTGTAACATCATATCTAAATTGAACTCAGAACCTTTAATAACAAATTTGTTTTCAATTCTCTTCAAAGAGTCTTTTTTTATTAATCTATATGTGCACCCAACATCTGTTAGTTGTGTTGTATTGAATAATAATTCTACAATTTTCGCCCAAAAAACATTAGCCCATTTCATAAGAAAACCCATGTTTGCCCCATCTCCAATCAAGATACTTGTTGTTCTTGTTCCAAAAACAACATCAAACTGGTCAGAATAGGCCAATAATTTGAATATGTCTTCTGGAACAAATGTTCCATCTGGCTCACTCATAATAATTAAATCTCCTGAAGATTCTCTTAAAGCTTTTTGATAACCATAGCCAAATCCTTGATTTTCTTCTAAAAAATATTTTGCTTTTGTTTTTAAAATTTCTTCTTTAGTTCCTTTAACAGCATTATTATCTATAGCTATAACTTCATCAACAATACCTGTTTTAAAAAGATCATCTATAAATTTTTTTATAGAATCTTTCTCATTGTATGTTGAAAAAACAACAGAGATTTTTTTATTCTTCCACATTTTTATTTTCAGTTTCTATACCTTTTATATACCAATATACGAAATTCGAATACCAGTATAATTTTTTGTTAATTTTATAAATATACTTTTTTGAGAGAATTATGCTACCTACTTTTATAATATTAATTGTTTTAGGGATATACTTTCTTTTTAATTCAGGATGGAGATTAGTGAAAATTACTGCTGATTTCCCAACATTAAACATCCTGATACAAAATTGTTTGAAATTGTATACATGAAAGTGATAAACCAACGCATCCGGATTATAAATTACCCTTAACCCCTTTTTTTCTAACCTATAACCTAATTCCAAATCTTCAAGCCCATAATTTTTGAATTTACTGCTATATTTTTCATTAATCAACCATCTTTTTTCAAGAGAGATATTAGAAGTGTAAAAATGAAGTTTTACATTATTATAATCTCTTATAGTGTTATAGTGGAACTGTACTTTTTCAATGTAATCCATAAACTCATTTTTTACTCTTTCATCCCATATAACTCTTCCTAAAACAGCAATTCCTCTGTTTTTAAGATGTAACTTCATATGATTATTAATTAAATCTTTATTAGGAATCATATCATCCCCAATAAATAACAAATACCTTCCTTTTGATAATTTTATTCCCTTATTCCGTGCAATACCTTGGCCACAATTTTTTTTCATTTTAATATATCTTAATTTATAATCTGTTCTTAAATCTTTAATGATCTTCTTGATATTAATCCTTGAGAAATCATCTATAACTAATACTTCTACTTTTTTTAAGTCATAATTCTGTTTATTTATGGCTATTAAAACTTCTTTAAGTATCTTAGGCCTATTATATGTTGGAATTATTATGCTTAACTCTTCCATTTTAAAAAATAAAAAGGAACTTTAATTAAACTTTTTTTATCTTTTGCAATAGACATATTAATAAAACATATATGTGTACATTTACATTTTTTAACATCCTGAAAAGCCTTTACAGCCACATCACTTTTTAATAGTTTTTGAAGATTATAATTGTTTTTTCTGAGACTTCCAATAGAAGGAGTTAATTCACATAATCTAACATCCCCATTATATTCCAATACTATTATATTTCTTCCTGCTGAACAAATAAATGGAAGATTTTTAGATAAAAGTACATCTTCTTTTATCTTTTGAGAATATTTATTAACTCCCAATACAGACACTCTTTCAATTAATTCATTTATTCTTGATTTATTTTTATTTCTTTTTATGTAAAATTCTCTTAAGTTTATAACTTTTTTATGTATCTTTTTAATTTTTTCTATAGATGGGAGATACAAACTTCTTTCTTTTGGTTCCCCTCTTAGTAATTCAAAATTATGATAAGTTATATTAAATTTCTTAAAGAAATCAATAATCTCATCAATATCTTCATAGTTATTATTAGAGATTGTAGTATTAATAACTATTTCTAAATTTTTATATTTTTTCCTTAATTTTTCTAATATTTTTATTGTTTTTACAGATTTTTGAAAACATCCTTTTACACCTCTTAAAATATCATTTTTATCTCCAAGATTATCTACTGAAGGATTTACTGAAAAAGTTATATCTGGAAATTTCTTAACTAGCCTTTCAGTGTTCTTTATAATTTTTGCTGTATCTATTCCATTAGTAGGTATTGAAACAACCTTAACATCATTATTTTTTATGAATAATTTAATTATTTCAAACAAATCTTCTCTTAAGAATGGTTCCCCTCCTGACAAAAGTAAAACTTGTATTTTTCCAGCATTTTTTGTTATTTTTGTTATTTCTTCTAGGGTTAAATCATCTTTTTTATTTAGATTTTTCCAGTAAAAACAATGTTGACATCTCGAATTACATCTTGAGGTAATAAAAAATATAAAATAACCCCATTTTACTTTTCCAGATATATCTTTAGAGAGATAATCCAAATATTTTTTATAATAACTCATAATAATCTCCTAGGGTATCTTTTATTATATTTTCCCACTTATATTTATAAGCATATTTTCTTATGTCCTTTCCCATCCATTTTAATATATTTACTACTGCTTTTTTAATATCTTCTTTTGATTTAGGTCTTATAATTATTCCCTCTCTATTATTTTTTATCATTTTAGGAATTCCGCCAACATTTGTGGCAATAACAGGAAGATTTTTAGCAATAGCTTCCATTAATACAACAGGGGCTCCTTCAGTATGGCTTGGTAGGATTAATGCATCACAAGCATCAAGGTATTCTAATTTCTTATCCCCATAAATAGCTCCAAGAAAATTTACATTACTAATTTCCTGTTTTTTAGCATACTCTTTAAATTTATGAAAATCAGAACCCTCTCCTATAAGTATAAGTGTAATATTTTTATCACCTATTTCATTCATAGAATCTAACAACTCTTTTATCCCTTTTGTTGTTTTTAATCTACCAATATAAAGAAGATACTTCTTATTTATTTTAAAACCTAATACTTCTCTTGCTTTTTTTTGATTTCCTTCTTTAAAGAAATAGTTTTCAATACCCATTGTCTGGAAGATAATTTTTGCTTTTATCTTATCTTTAAGATACTTTTTTTCTTCATCACTTAAAACATAGAATAAGTCAATCTTCTTAAATAGTAAATTTTCAAAAAACTGCATTATAGCTATTACTGGAAAGAATAGGAATAATCTTTTGTACTTTAAGAGATTGCTTAAGGGATTTCTTCCCCCATGGTGCTGTGCAAAAATTTTTACATTCTCTTTCTTTTGAATAAGAAGGAGTATTAAGTATGTCTGCCAGGTATGATATTCATGAAAATGTAAAATCAACCTTGTTTTATTACTCTGACTTTTTTCAATTTCTTCTTTAAGAGCACGAATCATAGAAAGACTAATTTCCATCCCATGTCTTATTGAGACATCTGTTGGAAATATTCTAAATTTTACTTTATTTTTAATCTTAATATCCTCTTTAGCGTACTCTCTTTCAGGTGTCCAGCACTCAACATTTAAAGATGGAGAGTGTTTTTTTAACTGAAAACCAATTTGAGCATACCATCCTCTAAAAATATCTTCTTCATAATCTCTAATTATTAGAGATGAAGAAGCTCCACAAATCTGAATTACTTTTAATTTTTTCATATATAATAAAGAGATATAACTTTTATAAATCTAAGCAGGATTATTTTTAATAAATAAATTTTCGTTTTTATTTATCCAGTTTATTAATTTACCAACCCCCTCTTCAGGTAAAATTTCTGGTTCCCAATCAAGCTCTTTCTTTACTCTGCTTATATCCAAAACACAATATCTTAAATCACCAAACCTGTCTTTGTCAAATTTTATGTTTGATTGTTTCCCGCTTATTTTTTCTATAAGTCTAATACATTCTATCAATGAAATCATAGTTTTTTCTCCGCCACCAACATTGTAGATCCCTGGTTTTTGATTTTCATAAAATTTATGAAATACTCTTGCTACATCTGCTGCGTATAAAACATCTCTTAATTGTTTTCCTTTCCCAAAAATTGTCAAGGGCAGGCCTAAAACATTTCTTATAGAAAAATTAGCAACCCACCCGTGGTCTTCTCCTCCAAACTGATTTGGTCCGTAAATTCCCGTAAGCCTAAAACATGCCACTTTTAATTTAAAAGTATCAATATAACATTGAGCATAAATTTCATTTGCTCTTTTTGAAGCATGTAGGGGTGTAACAACTCCCTGGAGTAAACGTTCATCATATTTTATTGTAACTGGATTACTGAGTGGGTTAGTAATACTTCCATATGGAT
>JBBSXQ010000071.1:0-8340 GCA_038045725.1 Nanobdellota archaeon
ATATAATTCTCTAGCAGCAATAGCTACTACAATCTTTTTTGCTTCTCTAGCAAAGGTCTCTCTTTTTATGCCTGTCTCTCTTGTATCTAGTCTTGCGCCAATACTTAAGATTAAATCAGAATTTTGAACTGCATAATTCCCAGCTCTGTTTGCTGAAACTCCGAATCCTTCAATAAAAAGAGAATGATTGTAAGGTAATAAATCCATAGCTCCCCATGTTAATACTATTGGAATATTTAATTTTTCTAATAAATCTCTTGTTTCTGTTTCAAATTTAGCTAATTTTACTCCTGCCCCTACAATAACTACTGGCCTCTCTGAATTTCTTATTAGATTCATAGTTCCATATACTTTATTCTCTAATTTTTTCAAATCATTAACTTTTCTTCTTGGAGAATAAGATTCTAAAATATCTGGATTAATATCTTCTAATTGGATATTTATTGGTAAATCTAACAAAACAGGTCCAGGTCTACCTTCTTTGGCAATATATGTTGCTTTTTCAAGAATATATCTTATTTCTTCAGGTTTTTTTATTAATTTAGCATACTTAGTAATTGGTCCTACCATACGGACGATATCTGTTTCTTGAAAACCAATTTGTCTTGGTCCTCTTTTGTAGGTAGTATCTTTGATATCTACTTGTCCTGTTAAATAAATTGTTGGAATTGAATCAAAATAAGCACAAGCTATCCCAGTAATCATATTAGTGGCCCCAGGACCACTAGTTGCAATAGCCACACCTAAGTTTTTACTAACTCTAGAATATGCTTCAGCAGCCATAGCTGAGGGTTGTTCATTAGTATTGCAAATGAATTCAAGTTTCCCAGCTAAAGAGTCAATAACTGGAGTAATAACTCCTCCAGTTACACCAAAAGCATGTTTTATTCCTTGATTTTTAAGGAAGTTAGCAATATAATCTGATACTTTCATATATTTTTTTAGTAATTAGATATTTAAATTTAATTAGGATGTATTATAATGAACCCACTCCTTATTATTTTAGATTAAGTAAATTTAGTGAACTTAAAAGAGATATCTGAATAATACAATTAAAGGATAAGAAACTATTTAAAGATAATTTTTAAAGAGATATTATGACTGGTGAAAAAAGAGTGTTAAAATCTTGGAAAAAGTGGGAAAAAGAAGGAGACCGTCATCTTATTAACAGAGTTAGGTGGGATGAAAGTGAGATAGAAAAAATGCTTAGTGTCCCGCAAGAAATGGACTGGTTTGCAAGAGGAGATTACCATAAAGAGATGGAGAAAAAACTAAGTGATTACACAGGTGTTAAATATTTTAACCTTACAAATAGTGGTTCTACTGCAATAATGACTGCTCTAAAAAGTCTTGTGGAGTTAGGTAAATTAAAAAAAGGAGATTTAATACTTCACCCAATCACAACTTTCCAGACAAGTATCTCTTCTGCTCTTGATCTTGGTTTTGTTCCAGTCTTTGTTGAGACAAAACCCTACACTTTTGTAATTGATGAATCAGAAGTAAGAAGGGCTATTAAGCAGTATTCTGATATAAGAGGAGCTATAATCCCTCATCTTTTAGGGAACATTCCTAATATGGAAGAGATAGTCTCTGCTTTAGGAGACAGATTTTTAATTGAAGATAGTTGTGATACAATGGGTGGAAAATATGATGGAAAACATACTGGTTCTTTTGGAGATTTTGTTGCATTTAGCTTTTATGGGTCACATCATATTACTACTGCAGGTGTAGGTGGGGCTATTGGCACTAATGATGAACTAAACCACACAAAGAATGAGAGTATAATTTACTGGGGACATAGTTTTAGACCAAAAGAGAGTTTTTTACATAGATATCTATCTGAAACAATAGGTAATGATTTTCAGATGCCTCAAATAAATGCAGCATTTGGATCTGCACAGATGGATAAATTACCTCAATTTGTTAAAGAGAGAGACAAACAGTTTAAAGAGATGTATAAAATATTTAAAAATTATGAAGATTTTTTTCACCTTCCTGTAGAGCATGAAAAAGCAGAGCCAAACTGGTTTTGTTTTCCCCTAGTTGTTAAGAGTGATGCTCCTTTTACAAGGAGAGAGTTTGTTACAGAATTAGAAGAAAATAATATTGAGATAAGACCGATTATGTCTGCTAATTTATTAAGACAAGAGGCTTATAAAAATATTCCAAGAAAAACCCTTAATAATGAGATATTTCCAGTAGCTGATGAATTAGAAATATCTGGATTGTTCATACCTTGTTGGGGTATGCCTGATAATCAAAAAGAAAATTATTATGACGCTCTTACTAAAATTTTAAACTCCCAAAAGAAGAGACCTTTTTAAGAAATTATTCTATTAATTAATAGTAGGTATAATATTTAAATAGTAGAATAATTTAGAAATTTAAATGAAACAAAAAAATAGATCTTATCTCACAGATAAGAAAATCTCAATAGTAGTTATATGTTACAAAGATGGAAAGAATATAGATGCTTTATACACAAGATTAACTAAAGTTATGAAAGAAACAACCCCCGATTATGAGATTATATACATTAATGATGACAGTCCAGATAATTCAGAAAAAATTCTAAAAGAATTAGCATCAAAAGATCATAACTTAACTGTAATTAACTTCTCAAGAAACTTTGGTGGTCAAGCGGGATTTACTAGTGGAATGATTCAGTCGCTTGGAGATGCAGTTATTTTATTAGAAGGAGATTTACAAGACCCTCCCGAATTAATCCCAGATATGATAAGAAAATGGCAAGAAGGATATAAAGTTGTTTATGGTGTTAGAAGAAAAAGAGAAAAGAGTTTAGGAAAAATAAAACAGGAAATTTACCATCAATTTTATATACTATTTAATAAAATGTCTTATTTAAATATCCCTTTAGATGCTGGAGAATTTTCTTTAATTGATAGAGTTGTTGTTGATTATATGAATTCTCTTCCTGAAAGAGACAGATTTATAAGGGGGCTTAGAGCATGGGTAGGATTCAAAAGTATAGGTATTGAGTATGTTAGGCCAGAGAGGTATGATGGTGGACCCTCTGTAGCTACAAAAGGAATATTAAGTGGATTTCGTTGGGCGAAAAAGGCAATATTCTCATTTTCATATAAACCTTTGGAGATAATCACATATTTATCTTTACTAATGACTTTATTAGCTTTTATAGGGATATTTATCTATATCTCATTATATTTTATTGTTGGATCACCACAGGGATTTGCTACAATAGTGGTTATAATATTATTCTTTGCAGCAATTCAGCTTTTAACATTGAGTATAATAGGAGAATATATCGGAAGAATATTCGAAGAGGTAAAAGCAAGACCAAGATATATTGTTAGTGAAATAATAAACAACCATAGAAAACAAAAAATAAATGAAATTCATAATTAGTAGCTCTCAAAATATAAGATGAAGGTATGTATAACTGGCGCCTCTTTAGGAATAGGAAAGGCTTTAACTGAATATTTCATAAAAAAAGGAGATTTTGTATTTGGAATTAGTAGAAAAGAGGGAAATCTCAAAAAATTAAAAGTAAAATTAGGTAATAATTTTACATATCAAAAGTGTGATGTTAGGAATTTTGATGAGGTACTACATTTAAAAAAGAAGATGGATAGATTAAAATTTCACCCCGATGTAATTATATGCTGTGCTGGTATTTTCAAAAATGATATTTCTCCTGAATTTAATATTAATAATTATAAAGAAACATTTAACATAAATCTTATTGGAACAATAAATTTTATAGAGGTATTTCTCCCAGATTTTTTAAAGAAAAAGAATGGGCAGTTTATTGCTCTTTCTTCTATAAATGCATTTAGACCTAATCTAAAAAGCATCTCTTATCCGGCAAGCAAAGCAGCATTATCAATGACCTTTAGAGGTTTTGATTTAGTCTACAGAGAGAAAGGAGTTTATTTTTCAAATATTTACCTTGGACCTGTTGATACATCTATGTGGGATGGGAAAAAATCTTTTTTAGTGACTGATTCTAAAGTAATTGCTAAAAAAATATATAAAGTAACAAAAACACAAAAACCTGTTTATTTTATGCCTTTTTTTTCTACATTTCTTTTTAGAGTGAGCTGGTTGATTCCTGATAAATTATATTCTTATATAAGTGAGAAAATTATAAAAAATGGAAATAAAAAGAGCTATAAAATTCTTAGAAAGTAAAATAAAGAATCCTTCAATAATATTACCTGAAGAGATATTTCTTTTTATTAGTAGAAATATACCTATCACAAATGTTGATTTACTCATAAAAGATGAAGGAAAAAGAACTCTCCTTGCTTGGAGAGATGATATGATTCATGGTAAAGGATGGCATATTCCTGGAAGTGTTATAAGATTTAAAGAAAAAATGATTGGGAGAGTGCAAAAATTAGTAAAAACAGAAATAGGAGCTAATGTTAAAATCGATCCTATTCCTATTGCAATAAATGAATTAATCCATAATTACAAAACAAGAGGACACGCTATTTCAATACTCTATAAAGGTTTTCTTCCAGGCAAGTTTATCCCGAAAAATAAAGGACTAATTGAAAGAGATGTGGGTTATTTAAAATGGCACGACCATTGTCCTAAAAATCTGCTTAAGACACATGAAGTATATAGAAAGTATATCTAATTTTTCTTTTTATCTTTAGTTTCCTACCTTCTCAAAAACACTCAATTTTTCATACTCCTTTACTAATCTGAAATTCTGAAGACTAATGTTATCTTCATCTGATATTGCAAATCTAATACTTGAATAATTTGTATCATCATTTGAGTTCTTTCCTATGCCTCCTCCTATCCAGATCTCTCTTCTTTCTGCAATATTCGGGGTAAAATATATCTTCTTGCTAAAGATATCTGATTTATTTTCAAGAGATAAACTATAATCCTCTATACTTACAAACTCTCTAATGTCATCTCCCCAGTAAATCATTGCTAGTAAAGAGTAAGAATCTGCTTGATTTCCTACAATAAACACCTCATTAGGAAAATCCATAGATATCTCTCTTAGGTCTTGAATTAATATTTCTTCCTGGTTATTATATATCTCAATATTCTTAAAATGAGTAATTAGAGATTTAAATTCAGGAGTATTTGTAGAGTAATTTATCTGGATAATATAGGGAGTTATTACTAAAAGAGATAAAATTATTGAAATTATTAATTGTAATCTAAACTCTTTTTTGTTAATTAAAGAAACTAAACTAAGCAAGATAATTGGAAAGATAAAAAGTAAGTATCTAATCTGAAAATTAAGAAAAATTAAAAATAAAGATAGTCCTATGAATATTAAAGATTTTTTATTTTTTGATAAGCTCTTTTTTGAAAATATTTTATAGGTAAAAATAGGAATTAGGATTAATAATAAGAAAAGATCAAAAATTTTATTTGAAGAGCCCATAGAGCCATAAATCCCCCCCCACATTATTGATGTTACCATCCCAAAAAAATATCTTATAATCCCGTAAAAGGGGAAATTAAACAGCATCTGGTCAATAATTAACTTTGGCATTAAACCTATAAGGACAAACAAACCAAAAAAGAAAAAATTATAAAATTTCTTATCATATAAGAAACATATTCCTAGAATTATTGAAAAGAATAAAATAGAGTCCCAAAAAGCCCAGGAAAGACCTACTAAAAGACCAGAGATAAATAATAAAGACAATTTTTCAGTATCTTCAAATTTCTTCATAAAATAATATCCCTCAAGAAAGAGTAAAGAAGATAGTTGAATTGAATTTACCCAGGGACCCATATACCATACTACTGGTGAGAGGAGAAATAAAAAAAGAGTTTTGCTGTTTTTTCCAGACATGAAATAAACGCTAAGAATAAGTAAAAAGAGATAAATTAAGTTAATTATCTTTAGTATAATAAAATTCTTAATCAATAAAAGCAAAGGAAAGTGTATTACTCCGTAAAGAAAAGAGTGAGACGACCTTATTTTTGCATGAAACTCTCCTGAGAAAAATTTTGCAACACCTGCATAATCTCCAACATCAGTAACTCCAAAAGTAGATGTAGATAGAGAGAGTGTTACTAGTAATAAAAAAATAAGAATAAAGATTAAAAAATCCCTTTTAATCGTTTGCTTAGATATTTTTTTTTCCATATTAAAAATAATAGTTAAGGTTAGTTTTATATGTTATGGTCAATATACTTCATTTTCCTAAACTTAAAGAAATCATAAACAAGCGAGACTCTATCAAGCCTATCATGCTGATTTGAGTGATAAAAAACATCAAGAAGTATATGAAAAAAGAAACCTGAAAAAACATATAAAAAAGGTTTGTAAAAAATACCTAATATAAAAAGAGGTAAAAGAACCTCAAATCCGTGTAAAAACACAAATCCCTGATAGTGAATATTTTTCTCTTTTCTTGAAAGGAGATTAAATTTTTTATCTTTCTCTATAAACCAGTAATAAGCATTTATCAGATTTAAATCTCTTTTTTTATAGACATAATAAATATAATGGTCAACATCAATTAAGAGAATTGAAAGAACAAGCACTGAAAATCCCAAAACACCAAAACCAGGGATAAAAATCCATAAAAGAGTTGCAAAAAGAATTCCAAAAAAAAGATGTTGTGAGGGATACATTTTACTTATTATCTTGGTCCCCGATTTTCCTTATAATATCCATAAATGCTGGTCTTGTTATAAGTATACCTACACTAATTCCTAAAAGAGTTGTTAGAGCAAATCCTTTTAAAAGACCTGCTCCAGCCCAGAATAATGGCAACATTGCTACAAATATAGTAAAAAAAGCTCCAATTATTATAAAAAATGCTCTCTTAATTCTGTTTTTTAGATTTGTAGACTCTTCTGAGACAGATTCATCAATAATAACTATCTGATCATTAACACCTGTACCAATTCCAGCTATAATTCCTGCAATACTTGGAGCATCAAGATTCCATTTTATTAGAGCAGCAATACCTAGTGTAATAATTGCTTCAGAAAACATTGTTAGTATAACTGCAGAAGTTATATTTATCTTTCTATATCTTACAAAAATTAAAATTGAGACTATTACAAATACTATTATTCCTAAAAGAGCAAGATTCTTTGTAAATTCCTTACCAAGCACAGGAGATGCAGAGTCAAGTTTTATAATTTCAAGCTTATAAGGAAGACTTCCAGTTATAAGGATAGTTTGTAGTTTATGCATTGAATCTTTTGCATCATTATAGGCATCATCTCTTGATGCTCCTTTACCAGAACCAGATATTTGAATTTGAGTTGTTGTTCTTCCTTTTAGCTCTGAACCAATATAAAGAGAGTCTACAAGTTCATCATCAAGGAAAAGATCTAATTTCTTAGATAAATACTCTGGATTTGAAGGGTCAAGTGTTAAATTCTGAGTTACTTTTGAATGTCTCTCTGCTGCAGATTCACTCAAATAAACACTAAATCTAAATCTGCAGAAATAACTTCCATCACTGTCCTGGTCACAACTCTCAATACCTGCACATGCTGCATCATTTCTACAAACAGAGGTTACATCTCTCTCTCCACTAATAAAGACAGTATCATTTCCTATTTTTGCTTCAAATTTTCCCTGCTGGCCGACTAATTCTCTTAAATCTTCAGGAGTAATCCCTGCTACCTCTACACGTAAAAATTTATTTCCAGATAAGTCTGAAATACTTCTAACATCAACATCACTTATTCCAAAAGTATTAAGCCTATTTGAAGTAATTGAAACTAAATCATCCATCTCATTTTTAGATAAAGAGACATTTACAGGATTAATTATTGCTCTTGCTCCACCACTTAAATCTAATCCTGTCTTAAGATTAGTTTTGGGAATGTTTGAGACAGTTATCCCAAGAGACTTATTAGTAAAAATAATTATATTCTCTGTTGTTGTCTGTATCTCAATCTTATTATTAATCCCAAAAAGATTAACTGAATTAATCTGACTATTATAATCTTCTATATTTTTTATTGGTTTTTCATTTATAGAGGTGATAATTGTTCCTTTTCTTAATCCTTCCAAGAAAGATACTGAATCTTTATCTACTGAAGTTATAATAACTCCTTTTTGAAATGAAAAATAAATAATTAAGATAATTGCCAGAGAAGTTAGAATAAGAATAATTATTTTATTGCTTTTTGATTTAGTATATGTAAGTGTAACTAAAAAAGAAATTATCAAAAAACCTACTGCTAACTTACTCATAGGAAAAATATTAAGTATAGCCATTAGTGAAAAAGATATTACAAACACTAAAACCCATATTCTCCAAGTTAGTTTCATTTTATTCCTTTTTTATCACAGTACCATTTAATTATACTAGCATTTGTAAACCATGTGTTAAATATATCTGCAAA
>JBBSXQ010000071.1:8350-10200 GCA_038045725.1 Nanobdellota archaeon
AAACAAACCTATTGAAAGAATAAGAAATATCTGCCTGAAAGAATCAGGAAGACCAGTAATTATAAAAAATGCTGGAAGAACTGCAAATAAAGCAGTTAGAGTCATAAAAATTCCTGTCTTAAAAGCTCCAAAAATTCTTTCATTAACAGTTCCATCTGTTTTTTTAATAGCTCTTGTTGTTAGAAGAATATCTGTATCTACTGAATAACCTATTAACATTAAGAAAGCAGCAATTCCTGCTGCAGATATTTTTATTCCTAAATAATCTACTAATGCTAAAGACATAACTATATCAGCAAATGCTGCAAATATTACTGCAATGCTTGGAATAAATGTTCTAAAAAGAATAAAGATAACAATAGCCATTAAAATAAAAGAGATTCCTAGTGCAATTAGTAGTTGTTTGTAGAAATTATTACTTAAAACAGGTCCTGAAAAATCTATGCTTGAATTTTCAGAAGTAAGTTTATATCCTAATATTTTTTCGATACTTGCTTCAAGAGACTCGGGGCTTTCTGAAGATTCTATTATAAAGGCTATACTCTTTCCAGAAGCCATATCTGTTAGTTTTCTAAAAGAAATGTCAGTATACTGTAATTTTAACTCTGTTTCAAGTTTTTGAGTATCCTGAATATCTAAACCATTAAGAGTGATTGTTGTACCTCCTGACAGACTAACATCTTTTAAAATAAAATCTCCTGTTCTAGAATATACTGATCCTAGATAAAATAAAGATAATAAAAGAATTATTACTGGAATCAGTAAAAGAGGTTTATACCATTTATCATAATTAAAATTCTTAATAAAAGATTTCTTAGTTCCAACTTGTCTTTCCTGTTGTTTTTTTTCTTGATTGCTGTTAGTTTCTTCCATTTTAAAAAATGCGCCGGTCGGGATTCGAACCCGAGTCAACTGCTTTCTTCAGATGTTTTTTAGTTGGAAGGCAGTGATTCTACCACTGAACTACCAGCGCCTTATAAATTATATCAAATTTAGCATGTTTTAAACTTTATGCAATTTGACAAATACGCCCGGGATAGGATTTGAACCTACGACCTACGCATTAGGAGTGCGGCGCTCTATCCAGGCTGAGCTACCCAGGCATACATTTTTTAAATGGCTTGATTATTTAAAAGTTAAGTAATTAGATGTTCTTATGCGGAAGTGCCGGAGTGGTCAAACGGGGCAGCCTCAAGAGCTGTTGGCTTAGTGCCTACAAAGGTTCGAACCCTTTCTTCCGCATATACTATCTTTAGATAGTATTTAGGATAAATTTCGAACCTGTAAGGTTTGAACCACTTAAATTCGCAAGAATTTAAGTCCCAGAAAACTACGAAAATCGTAGATTTTCGTGGCACCAAAAATCTTCTGATTTTTTAGTGTTTCATGTTTTCTGGGCTTTCTTCCGCATCTTGGATAGATTAGTTATCCTCCAAAAAACTATTAAAGCTACTGATTTTCAAAATTATATGTTGTCTATTATTATAACTGCATGGGATGACCCCTTCTCAACAAAAAAATGTATACAAAATTTTCTAGATGAAAAAATAAGCGAGGATTATGAAATTTTAGTTTCAACTCCTTTTGAAAAAACAAAAAAAATAGTTAGGGAATTCTCAAAAAAATATCCAAAAAAATTCTATTTGTTACATCAACCTGAAGAAATGGGAAAAAATCAGATTTATAACCTCTTATTTAAAAAAGCTAAAGGATCAATCTTAATTATGACTGATGGAAATAAATTTATTAAAAAAGGTTCTGTTAAAAAGATATTAAAGAGTTTTGGAGATGAATCTGTAGGGTGTGTTGGAGGGCGACCAGTCTCTAATAATAAAAAAGATTATATGGTG
>JBBSXQ010000072.1:0-1991 GCA_038045725.1 Nanobdellota archaeon
TAATGAGATAGTTTATATAACTCCATTAAATCAAAATAAGGATATGTTAAGCTTAACTTCTGAGAGAGCTATTAGTGGATTTAAAGTTGGGAAATGGGAGACTAAAAGCACAGACTTAGTTGCGCCGACTGGGACAGCTTATTTGAAAGTAAGACTAGTCACAAGTCGCAATACCAACGGTGTTGTATATTGGGACGATGTGAAGGTTGAAGAAGTGAAGTGAGGGAGGTTTGGCTTTTAAGAGAGGTTATATCTCTATTTTATATGATTTATCGTTAAATCTACTATAAATAGTGAATAATATGGTCAAGGACAATAATATTCTACCGTTTTATTGTCCTCTTCTATCTGTCAGAAATGCTGACAAGTCTGTGCATTTCTGAACATATCAGAGTTACTTCTTAACTCTGAATACTGTCAAACTCAAAGAGTTTGAAGCCTCGAAAATCCAAAACGTTCATTGGATTTTCTTAGTAGCAAAGGCGTATCCGCGGTCAATTATCAACGTTCTTTGCTATAGGTTAGTTATGGATTAATTTCAGGTTATAATTCATTGTTTATCGGGAAAAGTCCGATAAATAGTATAAAATAGAAAGATTTTTAAAGATGAATTAAGCAGTATTTTTATGGTCACCAAATATGATATTTTTGAATTTGCTTATACCAACAGACATCCACTAAAGCCAATAGAAGTAACTAAAAAATTTAAGAAAAACGAAAGTGAATATGATAATATTCATCGAATGCTCAAAGAGTTAGTTCAAGAAGAGTTGCTGACAAAAACTAATTATGGCTTTCAGGCTAAAAAAAGTGATAAGGCCAATTTGCTTTATCAGGTAATTTTTCACTGCTTAAGAAACGGAATTAATTATAATAACCTGTTAAATCCAGGCATTGCAAAATTTTTGAGCAGAGCTCTACAGAAGAGAGAATTAAATTCAAGAGATGCAAATCTGCATCCAATTACACTTAAAAAATATGTCAATATCCTATATAAAAATGGGCTACTTTTGATAATTTCTGAAAAACCATTGAGAGTTAAAGTCTTCTATAATGTTTTGTTAAACAACATCCTATTTTATTTTGGGTACAAACATAATATCATAACTGGAGATACAATAAATTACCTGGAAGAGATTGAGAAAGAGCTTATTAAATTTAGAAGATTGAAAAGAGAGAATGAGGATAGATATCAACAGATAATTAAGGATTTTGAAGTTTCTTTCGTTCATCATAGCTTATCCTTGGAAGGAAATCCGATAACAATTAATGAAACTAAAATAATCCTGAGAGATAAATTAATTCCTGCGAATCTTAAGAGCAAGGATATTGACGAAGTTAACAGTTATCAGAGAGCGTTATTGCAAATGCTGAAGGATAGTCAAGACAGAAAACCATTAACACTGCAGACTATTCTTAACTATCATTATCTAGCAATGCAGCACGAGCCTGATATCGCAGGAAGAATAAGAAATATAGAAGTCCATCTTTCTGGGAATCCTCATTTCAAGATTACAAAAGCAGAAAATATAGAGAAAGAGTTTGAAGAATTGATTAAAAAATATAATGATTTTATTAAAAAAGAGAA
Source organism: Nanobdellota archaeon (assembly GCA_038045725.1). GTDB lineage: Archaea > Nanobdellota > Nanobdellia > Pacearchaeales > GW2011-AR1 > JBBSXQ01. The sequence continues at coordinate 1,589 of JBBSXQ010000072.1, forward strand.
AGCAGAGCTTAAAGAAATCTTAGCATTTGCAGTTTATTTTCATAATGAGTTTCAACATATCCATCCTTTTGAAGACGGAAACAGCAGAACAACAAGATTGATAACCTTTCATCTTCTACAATCAAAAGACATTCCAATATTGGATATTCCTTATGGATTACTGGATGAATATTTGAGTTATACAAAGGGATTAAGAATCATAAAGTCCTTGCGTTTACCGCACCTTAAAAGGTGCGGTTTGTTTGGGACTTTAGGATGCTCAAAATTCAACTCTATCCTAAAGGATGGAGTTTTTTCCAAGAATTTTGACATAAGAGAAGATAAAAAGCTCTTTTCAAATCTGCAAAAGATTATACTTTTTAATTTAAAGAAAATAAATGCTATGCTGAATCTTCCCGCAGGG
>JBBSXQ010000073.1:0-1665 GCA_038045725.1 Nanobdellota archaeon
TCATCCTATGGAAGAGAGTCATTATATTGAGTGGATTGAGCTTGAAAATAAAGATAAAAATAAGATATGTAAGAAATCTCTAAAATCTGGAGAGAAACCAGAAGCAAAATTTTGCGCAAAAACAAATAATGTAAAGTCAAGGGTATACTGTAATATTCACGGGTTATGGGAGAGTAGAGATTAATATTAAAAACTCCTTCTTCTTTGTTTTTTGTATAAAAAGAGTTAAATTTATAAACTACCAAAGTTACATATATGTGTAACTTTGGTTAATTATTAGTTAACATTGAAAATGATTCCTCTATTATTAAGATTGAAAAAAGCAAGCCACAAAGAAATAGCGAAAGCTCAGGATGTTATTGTTGAAATATTATATAACATTTTTGATGATGCAGTGATTCATGGTGGAACAGCTATCTGGAGATGTTATAATGGCAACAGATTTTCTGAAGATGTTGATGTTTATATAGAAAAAGATGATACTAACATAAAAAAATTTTTTGAGTTGATAGAGAAAAAAGGATTAACTATAGAAAGAAAAAAAATAGGAGAAAATAGCATTTATTCAACACTTAAGTTTAACAGAACAATTGTTAGATTTGAAGCAATTTTTAAAAAAATTAAAGGGACTTTAAAGGAATATGAAACAGCAGAAGGTAATTTTTTAACAGTTTATACTTTAAGCTCAGAAGAATTAATCAATGAAAAAGTTCAAGCATATATACAAAGATTGAAAGTAAGAGATTTGTATGATGTATTTTTTTTATTAAGATATATAAAAAACCCAATTCTAATAGAAAAGCAAATTAATAGACTGATTAAAAATTTTAAAAAACCTATTGACGAAAAAGATTTGGACGTGTTAATCTTAGAGGGATTAATACCTAAGACACAACAAATGATTGATTACATAAAAGACAGGGTGTAAAATGGGAAGTGTAAAATACAGACAAGATGTTGAAAGGCTTTTTGCTAAAAGTGCTATTGTAAGCAATGCTTCTATTTCAAGAATAATTGGTAAAAAAAAGAATAAAAATTATACAAAAAGAATGATAAACTACCTTATTGAAAAAAATATTATAAGAAGAATAACAAAAGGTTACTATACAAACAAAGAAGATAATTTGATTTCTGTTTTATGCTTTCAGCCAGCTTATTTAGGACTACAGGATGCTTTAAGCTTCCATAATCTTTGGGAACAAGAAACAATCCCTGTGATAGTAACCTCAAGAAACATAAGAACAGGAATAAGAAAAATTCTTAAAAAAAATGTTATGCTGAGAAAAATAAATGAAAAATATTTTTTTGGTTATGATTATCATCAATATAATAATATTGCTATTCCTTATTCTGATATTGAAAAGACATTTATTGATTTAGTCTATTTTAAGGAAAATATAGATAAAGAGGTTCTTAAAAATATAAAAAAGAAAATAAATAGGAAAAAATTAAATAATTATTTGAAGATATATCCCCTGAGATTTAGAAAAATAATTGGAAAATATTGGGAATAAGAAAATTAAAAAAGGGAAAGAAAAAAATAAATAATGCTGAACAGCAATAACAAGTATAATAAATAGTTCCCCCATAACGACCAGGATATGAGGAATAGTCACAATTTATATTTTTTGTATAAACAGTATATCTTTTGTCGTTTTCCGTTTT
>JBBSXQ010000074.1:0-3309 GCA_038045725.1 Nanobdellota archaeon
GAATTATACATGGGGTCGGCATGAAAATATATAAGAACCACCTATGAAAAGAGTATCATAACCTCTTGCTCTGCAGTATCTTGCAAAAATATCTGCTGGAAGGTGAGACCCAACTATATGCCCTAGATGAGGAACATTATTTATGTAAGGCAATGCTGCAGTTATTAGTCTTGTATTATTTTTTTCTTTATTCATCTATCTCTTAAGAGAGAGTATTTTTTAAAGGTATTTGAAAAAGAATTATACAACACTCGCCTTGAGTATCTTAACTTCCTTAAGAGGCCTGTCGCTGCTGTCTGTCTGGACTTTTGCTATTTTGTCAACAACATCCATTCCATCAACAACATCTCCAAAAACAGGATGTCTTTTATCTAGAAAATTATTATTTACAAGATTTATAAAAAACTGACTACTTCCTGTATTCGGCCCTGCATTTGCCATTGCTATTGTTCCCCTGTTATTTTTCTGAACTCCGTTAAACTCATCCTTGATGTTAGGTATTTTTGAGTCTCCGTATCCTGTTCCTGTCGGGTCTCCTCCCTGAATCATAAACCCGTCAATTATCCTATGAAAGATAACTCCGTTATAAGTCCCTTTCTCTACAAGACTCTTAAAATTCCCAGATGTAATAGGCATATCACCTCTCAGCTCAATAGTTATATTCCCGTAATTAGTCTCTAAAATAACTTTTGTCGCTTCTGTTTTTACCATGTTATTTGTATAATATATTGCTCCTGCAATTAAAATTAATGCAGCAATTATAAATATTGTTATTTTTGGTTTCATGAATTTATATTAAAAAAAGAGTATATATAATTTGTTATCTTAATCATAACAGACACAGCCAATATCTATAACAAGAGGGTTTGTTCTGGAAGGGGTGATTATCTTGTCAATATAACAAGAGGAAGCTTCTTTGTTATATATTGTTAAAAACTTTTTCTTACAAAAAATTTCATCATAAACAGGATTAATCCCAAAAGCAAAATCTTCATCAATTGTTTTATGAACTTCTTTAAGTGTAAAAGATATTTTCTCTGTTCCTACTCCTCCTTTTGTTTCAGGAGTAATAAAAAACACTATAGCCCAGATAAAAGCAATAACTACTAACCCTGAAAAAAATCCCTTTATAAAATCTGCTTTTATCTTCATGATTATATAAATAATATATGATATAAATAACTTGCTGTTTTGTAAAGATTATTTATAACTATTATTAGACATTATTTCATTCAAAGGTTTTCTTACTTTTTAAAGAATTCAATTTAATATCTTTTCTAAATCTTTAGACTTAAGTTTGACAATCTCTTCATCATGAAAACTACGAAATGTTACTTCATAAAAACATGAAGAATCAATTTTTTTGATTGTGATTGGAACTCGTGGTTGTGGATGAGTATCAACATGTATCTCTCCACATCCTAAAAATATAGCCCAATTCCCTATTGAAATATTATTCACTCCTTCTATTGTTTTTGGAAGAACCATGTAAGTAAAATCTAATATGTCTATTTTATCTTTAGGTGTATGAAAAAAATTACCCCTAGAATCTTTAGATATTTCCGAAGATATAATTGGTTGATATTTCTCTCTAAGAATTACTACTCTAAAATCTAGTTTATCTAGTACTTGACATACTTTGTACTCATTATAATCTCCCATAAAAACAAAGAGAGATAATAGTTTTTAAAGCTTACTAATTATAACTACTTTAGAATTAATACTAAAAAACAAAATACAATGATATATAAAGCGTGAGTTGTAGTAGTTTTAATGGTTAAAAATCAATTACAAGAGCAACAATTTAAAAAAAATTGTTTTGGGACAAAAGAATGGTCTCAAAATTCAGGAATTTGTAATGGATGTGAACAAAAAGAGGATTGTGGAAAAATGAAAGGAAGAAAAGAGTAACTTTCATTCACATACCTTTATAAACCTAGTAAAAGATGAAGTTATATAAGAAATGAATTTATTGTTAATAAGTCTTGAGCAACGTCTCAAAAGACTTTTAGCTCAGGAAAAAGATTTCTGATACATTAGATTAATGTATAAAAAATAAAAATCTAAATTTAGGAAACTAAATTTTGAGAAATGAACTATGAAAAAATTTGAAGAATTAGGATTAAGTAATGAAGTATTGAAAATACTTGAAAAGTCTGGGTTTGTGACTCCGTCAGAAATTCAGGAAAAAACAATTCCTCTAGCACTAGCTGGAAAAGATATTATAGGTGGTTCTGCTACAGGTAGCGGGAAAACGCTTGCATTTGCATCACCAATAATTGAAAACTTAAAACCAGGAAATAGCGTTCAGGCATTAATTTTAACTCCTACAAGAGAATTAGCAGAACAGGTCGCGAGATCAATAAAAAGATTTTCAAAAAATAATCTTGGAATTCTAGCTATCTATGGGGGAGTAGATATTCAGGGACAGATTAGAAAATTACCTAGAACAGATGTTGTTGTTGGAACTCCTGGAAGAATTTTAGATCATGTTCAGAGAAACACTTTAAAATTAAACAATGTAAAATTTCTTGTACTAGATGAAGTTGACAGAATGTTTGATATGGGATTTTGCAGAGATGTTGAAAGAATTATAAAATTATGCCCTGAAAAAAGACAGACTATGCTATTCTCAGCGACAATTTCTGATGAAATAGATGACTTAGCTAAAAAATACACTAAAAACCCAGTAAGAGTATCTGTTAATTCTTATGTTGATCATTCAAAGCTAGAACAAATCTATTATGATGTCTCACCAAATCTTAAATTTTCCCTGCTTGTCCATTTGTTAAACAAGAACAAGACAAAATCAGTAATGATATTTTGCAATACCAGAAGAAATGTTGATTTTGTTGTTAAAAACCTAAATAATTCTGGAATAAATGCAAAAGCTATTCACGGAGGATTGCCTCAGAATAAAAGAATAAGGGTCTTAGAAGAGTTTCACGGGAAAAGAATTAATGTTATGGTCTGCACAGATGTTGCAGCAAGAGGATTAGATATCAAAGAAGTAAGCCTTGTTTATAATTATGACATTCCTCCAATAAACAAAGATTATATTCACAGAATAGGAAGAACTGCAAGAGCAGGCAGTGATGGAAAAGCGGTTAATATTCTATCAGATAGAGATTATGAAAATTTCAGGAATATCTTAAGAGATGAATTTATAACAATAACTAGGGAAGAATTACCTCAGATACAAATAATAAGAACAAAGAAAAGCTATTATTAGGAAATTATTTTCCATAAGTATCAGTGAACCTCCACACAGCAAGCTGTGTGGCATCTAGATAAAATCAAATAACTTTA
>JBBSXQ010000075.1:0-2588 GCA_038045725.1 Nanobdellota archaeon
ACAGAGAAATAGTTGCTATTTGTGATTCTGAAATAATTGGAAAAAGATTTGAGGATGAAAAATTTCAGTTAGATGTCAAAGAATCTTTTTTTAAGGGTGAGAAAAAAAATGAGGATGAGGTTATAGAGATAATTCTAGATAAGATAAAAGAGGATGCTACATTTAATATTATTGGGGAAAAATCAGTAAATACTGCTATAAAAGCAGGAGTTATTTCTGAAGGGGGTGTAAAGAGAATTGGTGGAATACCTTTTGCGATGATCTTGGTGTAAGATAAATAAAACTGCTCACTCTGTTCGCAAATTAAAATAATTTATTATCCATATAATATAATTACTTACAAGTGTTAAGATGGTCTAATTAACTAACAATCTAATATCTTCTTTAAAATAACTATTATCAATCTGCGAGTTTGTAAGTGAGTAGTTATTATTTATATTTTAAAATTATTTCTTATCTTTTGCATATCTTTATAAACATATTTTTAATTTAATAAACATGGGAGACTACAGAAAAAATAATCCAAAACCAGCAGGACAAGAATTCCAGATAGTAAGAGCAAGACTTCCTGGAAAAAATGAAGTCATAGGTGTTGTTGAACAAAGGCTTGGAGGAAACAAGATAATGGTAAACTGCCTTGACGAAAAACAGAGAAACTGCAGAATTCCTGGAAGATTAAAAAGAAAAATCTGGCTAAGGCCAGAAGATGTTGTTCTTGTAGAACCATGGGAACTTGACTTCTTAAAAGGAGATATAATTTTTAAATACCCTTCTAATCAGATTGAGTGGTTAAAGAAGAATGGATATTTAAAATCAGAGAAGAATGAGTTCTAAGAAATTATTATCTTATCTGGTTTAATCAAATTGATTTTATCTTCAACAAAAAATGCTGCTCTTTTAGTCCAGTGATATATCATTGCACTAGTGCTGTTTAATCCTTTAGAAATTTTTTCTCGGCCTATTTTAGGATTAAATTCAGTGATAGTTCTTAAACATTCTTCTAATAATTGACAGGTATAGTCCATTTCTATTTGCTTTTCTCTATCCTTAATATTAAATGGATATCCCTGTAATTCATATTCTCTAATAAAAAATTCCGTCTCTTCTAAGATATCTAAAAGACAATTAAAAACAATTGAGTTTTTTATATTTCTAATAGACTCAACAGCATTTGTCTTTACAAAAGAAGATTTCTCTTTTAATAAAATTCCACAAATATCTTTAGCATAATTCCATGCTTCTTTTCCAATATACCCTACTGATTCAACAGAAGCTGCTCTCATCTCATAATTTAAATCATGTGATGCTGCTTCAATTAATTCTGGCAAAGCAGAAGAATATTTAATCATTCCAAGAAGAACAGCATCTTGCACTCTTCCCCCCATAAAAAAAGAACAATTTACTCCTTCAATAAGGTCTCTTAAATATAATGGAATAGATTCATCTAAAATAGATTTCTGCAATAATGGAGCTTCTTTTTCTGCCTGTGCATATTCAAAAGCAACCCATCCATCAATTAAAAAACAATCTTTTTCTAAAGGAATATAAATTCCATTGTAAAATTTTTGTTCATACCTCTCTTCTTTTTTTACCCACTCAAAATTAGGCTTTTTTTCAAAAATTCTCTTGGTTTCTAAAGAGTTTATCTCATTAGGTCTTGTGTAAAAATCAATAAAGTCCTCAATCCATCTCATTTATTCCTGAGTTTTACTCTATTTTAAAAGATTGTTATAGTTCTAAATCTCAAATCAAAACCCTTATAATCTTTAATTTATTTCAATCTCTATGAGAAAACTAATCTATCAGGATGTTGAGATAATAAAGAAGAATAAGATAAGACTAGAAAAAAACCTAAAAATAAAGATAATTGAGAAAGATGGAGACATATTCATTGATGGAGAGCCTGAAGAGGAGTATTTTACTGAAAAGGTTATGGATGCACTAACTTTTGGTTTTTCTTTCTCAACGGCAATGCTGATAAAGAGAGTTGATTTTCTCCTTGAAATAATAAATATAAAAGAGCATACAAAAAAAAAGAATTTTGAAATTATACGAGCAAGAATCATAGGGACTAAAGGAAAAACTTTACAAAACTTAAATAATCTTACTAAATGTCATTTTGAAATAAAGGGAAATGAGGTTGGTATTATAGGTTCTCCAGAACATATAAAAAATGCACAGGAAGCAGTTATTGCTCTCATAAGAGGGGCAAAACAAGCTAATGTTTATAGTCTTCTTGAGAGAAACCAGGTAAAAGAGGTTATTGACTTGGGATTAAAGAAACCTAAGAAATAAGTCCTGTTAGTTTAATTGGATGGTAAATTTATAAATTAAAAGATGTTTTATTTGTTTATGTTCTTTAGATTAAAAGAAGATGTTCTTAGAAGTATGGTAAAAAAAGCTTTTAGAAAAGCTGGGAATATCAGAAAATTAGAAAAAGAAATAAAAATTCCAAGATCTACTCTATCAGATTATCACACAGAAAAAAGATTGATAAATAAGAATAATCTAAGAAAGTTGGAAAAGTTTCTTGATGTTAACTACCACGGGCTAAAGCCCGTGGCGTATGTAGTCAAAAATCAAACAAT
>JBBSXQ010000076.1:0-16270 GCA_038045725.1 Nanobdellota archaeon
AATCCTTTTTTCCTCATTATGCGCAGGTATAATTATGCTTATTTTTTCCATCTTAATCAATAATTCTATACTTAATAAGTATCCATATAGCTTTAAATCCATCTTTTACCCTTAATTTCTTCCCGTCTTTTGCAGATCTTGAATTAGAATGGGATACAGGAACTTCATGTATTTTTACACCCCTTTTTGAAAGTTTTGCTGTGACTTCTGGCTCCCAGCCAAAACCATCTTCTTTTATTTTTATATCCTTAAAGAGATATGTTTTAAATGCTTTATATCCACATGGTTCATCAGTGATCTTGGTTTTATACAAAAGATTAGTGATTAAGGTTACAAACATCCCCCCAAAATAAAATAGTGGATGGCGGTCTAGCTTCCCTAATTTAGGCATTCTTGAGCCATAAACAACATCTGTTTCTCCTTTTATTATCGGATATGACACTTTTTCTATCTCTTGGGGGTCTAGCTCTAAATCAGAATCTTGTATTATAAACAAATCTCCAGTTATATTTTTTAATGCTGTTTTAACAGCAGCACCCTTCCCTATATTTCTTTCATGCCTGAAAATTCTTACTCCTTTTTTGGATTTTATTATATCATAACTCCTGTCACTTGAACCATCATCAACAACAATTATCTCTTTATCTACACTTAATTTTATACTTTTAACCTTGTCTATAACTTCTCCTACTGTTTTTTGTTCATTATAACAAGGTATTATTATTGATAATTTCATTTTATGAATACATTGCCTTATACATTTCATATTCTTCATAAAGGCTCTTTCTTTTATAACAATCAAACTGGCATATCTTAGTGCATTTTTTAATTTTCTTTCTTTGTTCATTAGCTTTTTCTGAGTACCATATTCTTTTCACATTTTCTTCTTTAATATTTCCAATAGCTGGGAAATATTGACATAACTTCACATCTCCATCTGAACTGACAAATAGATTTCTTGCAACAGCAGAACATTTGAAATTTATCTTCTTACCAGTGTAATAATCTCTCATCATTTTTAATTCATCCTTAGAATTTAAGATATTTTTTTTATTTTTTATAAGAAAATTAAAAGAGCCAATTATTTTTTCCCAGTCATTTTTTTTAGGTTTGTATTCACTTTCTTCATTATAATTTCCATTATAATTTATTTTTAATTTCTCAACTATATTTCCAAAATGTATTTTAAGATTATTTTTTTCACAAAATTTGAGTATATCAGGCAAAAGAAGTATATTCTCGGAGTTGACAGTTGTTTCAACAACAACCAATATTTTACTCTTTTCTTCATCAATTGCTTTTTTTAACTTTAAGAGATTATTCATTGTTTTATTAAAATTTCCATCTCCTCTAAAAAAATCATGCGCTATTTCATCAATACTTTCAAGAGATATATTGATATTAAATAAATTTAATTTAGACAGCTTACCAATAGTTTTATCATCTAATAAAGTTCCATTTGTAGTAAAACTTGTTTTTAGTCCCAATTTATTCATGAAACCAAGAATCTCAAATATATCTTTTCTCAAAAGAGGTTCCCCGCCTGTTATACCTATATGTGCTTTTCCAACCCACTTACTCATCTCTAAGAGAAATTTTTTCCAATCTTCTAGGCTAATTTCTTTTTTTATATTTCCCTCTTCCCATATAGAACAATATCTGCATCTAAGATTGCATCTAAGAGTTGGAGCAAAATGAATTATTGTTGGGAAAGATATGGGCTTATTAAGATAATAAGACATATTTTGTTTTATGTGATTAATAGTATTTTTAATTATAAACCCTAAATTTTCCATTTTTTATCAAAATTTACTTTATTTTATAAAGTTATGGATAATTCATATATCACTTTTTTAGGAATTATCTATTAAAGAATTCTGGGCTGTCTGTAATATAATTACCAGAATTGTCTATAATTATAATAAAGTATCTTTAAATGAAACAAACTGAAATTTCTTTAACAAACCTTCAAATTTAACTTTTGTTTTTTTAATTCCATAATAAGTGGCTATTTTCCCAAGAAAACTTGTTTTTACTTTTGGCAAATCCATGCAAAATTCCCAAGGATGAAGGTAAAGTATAACTCTTTCCCCATTTTTATTCATCTTTTTAATAAAATATTCAATTATCTTTAATGGCCAAATCCTAAAATAAATTCCTCCTGAAAAGGGAATTCTAATTCCGAATAATACAAAAGGAGTTATAGGAAATTCCACGATATCTTTAATTTTAAATTTAAAAAGAGGGAGTTTATTTTCTCCGTACAACCTTAAATTTACAGGAAATATGCTTGAACTGTACTTAAATCCATTTTTTTTCAAAATGTCATATATCCAAAACTCTTTTTTTGATACAGACCAGGAAGGGGCCCTAAATCCTAACGGTTTTTTACCAAGATTTTTTGTTATTATCTTAACAGAATCTTTAATTTCTTTTTCAAAATCTTTTTTACTCATTTTGTTAATCATTTTATGAGTATATCCGTGAGAAGCTATTTCATGGCCTTTCTGGCATATCTTTTTGATTTCATAAGGATATTTTTCAATTACTTTTCCAGTCACAAAGAATGTTGCTTTTGCATTTGTTTTATCAAGTATTTCTATGACTGTTCTTAAACCTTTTTTAAGCATGTCTCTTTTATACCTCTTTTTTATAAATTCAGAGTCATACCAGAATTCAACATCAAAACAAAGTATATTCTTTACATTATTCTTCATTATCATCTTTGCCACCTATAAAGAAATATAACAATAAAAAAATAGAAATAACAGATAAAATAGCTGACAAATATAGAACTAAATTAGCTATTTTATCTGTAAGCTTATCAAGGAAAGTGTATGTTTCATAATCGTCAAAAACAGGAGATATGCTCTTGTCATATCCTACAGGATTTGCCCAGAATATATGAGTAGATTTAACAACATCTAGAGAGGATGATTTTAAGATTAAGTTAGTTTTGTAAATTATAAACTCTTCTTTACCAGAAGAATCATAGATTATCTTATTAATCTTAGAATTATTTTTAAAAAATTTTACAATATTTTCCATACTTTCGTTAAATTCTGGTTGGTCTTTTATTGTTCCCCAACCACAATCATCTTTAGCACATTCAATAAAATATGTGTCTATATAAACATCCTCTCCAGGCAACTGTTTTTGAGAATCCATAAGAGAAAATAATAAACTTGACTCTAAATAATTCTTATCCATGAAAAAGTAAGTTCCCTGTCCCCTAAATATTCTAGAATCATAAATTACAAGACTATTTTGAGATATCTGGTCCTCTTTATAATTAACTAGCTGGTTCATAGGAGATTCCTTATAAAAATTTCCATGTGTATAATGTGATAACCAAAATAACTGGAAAATTAATATGGCTAACAGTAAGACTTTAAGATTAATTTTATTACTTATTTTTTCAAAACACAATGCTGCAAGAGGAGTAAACATTATTAATAAAAACATATAATGTTTAATCATTAGATAAGGTATTGATCCAAGGTAAAGATATACTGTAAAAAACATAATAATAAATAATACTAAATAATTTTTTTCTATTTTTCTTAAAGTTATGAAAATTAACCCTCCAAGTCCAAAAAACATAATAATTATGTCAATAGTTAATAAATCCTTGAAATAATATATAAAAAATGGCAGTTCATTTGAATTATTATATCCTCCTTTAAAAAATGCAGGATAATCATGAGTATAAGGAACAATCCATGAATAATATTTATCTGATTTTTCTTTTCCAATATTTAAAGTGCTCGTAAATATATAATCCATTATTCCTTTATCTTTATACAAGAGATAATTATAAGCTACAGGGACAATACAAAAAATTGAAACTACGACAAGAAAAACAATAAGGTTTTTTCTTGTTTTTTTGAATTCTAATCTATGTTTTTTTGAATTGTATAATCCATAAATAAGCAATACTGGAACAAATAAGAAAGCATAGATCTTAATTAAAATACCTAGACCAATAAAAGATCCTGAAAGTAAAAAATATGTTTTTCTCTCATTTTTTAATCCTCTTACAAACAACAACATTCCAAAAAGAACAAAAAACATTACTGCTACATCCATTTCAGGAATAGTTTCAGTTATATGGAAAGGAGAGATTGCAAGTAAAAAAGCAGCAATTATTCCAACTTTTTTGTTAAATATCTCTTTTGCAAACAAGAACATAAGAATTATAGAGAAACTACCAAAGATTAAAGCTACAAATCTTGCCCCAAAATCACCAATACCAAATATTTTGTATGCTAAATCTGTTAAAAAATGCCATAAACCAACTGATTGATTCCATGTGGCTAATTTACCTGATTCTATAAACTTATAAGCCATTAAAGCATGCCCTGATGCATCTACGCTTGTAGGAGCATTAAAGACATTAATTAATCTCAAGATAAAACCAAGAAGAAAGATAAATAACACATATAATTTTGTTTTATCTTTTGATAGAAAAATATCAAGAGTTTTGTCAACTAACAAATAAAATTTATTCATCTCTTTAGTTAGTTACTCTTATTTTTAAACTTTCTTAGCTCGATATATTTTAAATGCAGGAATTATATGTGAAGGTATTGTTTTTACTCTTTCAATCTTAAAGAGTTCAGATGATTTTTTCATAACCTCTTTAACATTAGTGTAATGGTCTGAAGGTTTTTTTCTCCAGTATAGAATTTTTCTTCCAATTTCATATAAAATATTCTCTGTCGGACCGCTAACTACTAAATACCCTCCTTTTTTTAAAACTCTTTTAAATTCTTTTTGTATCTCTAAGGATTCTTTAAAATGCTCTAATACATCTGCAGCAAAGATTATATCAAAGAAATCTTTTTTAAAAGGCAACTTATTGTTTTTATTACCTTTAATTATTTTAACATTATTAAAATTATTCTTTTTTTTCAGGTATTTTAAAGAAGTAGTATCTAAGTCAAGAGAGTAAACCTCTCTGAAATTTTTAGAGAGTGATGGCATTAATATTCCTGAACCAGCTCCAAAATCCAAAACTCTTTTTGCAGGAGATGTTAATCCTAAAACAATTTTAATTCTTTTCCAAAATAACCATCTAACTAGAGGATTTGAATGAGTATAAGGAGTTAGTTCTGGAAATCCTCTTTTTTTCATATTTTTCATTTCTGAGATAGGTATTTTAATTAGTTTCATTTTCTTTTTAGAGAGATTAGACAGGCTGTAAACATTAGTAAGTTGGAAAACATAAATGCAAGTATATACTGGCCGATATTCTCGTGGAATGAAAAGAGAAGAATGACATCAATTATTAAGAATATGAAAAGATATTGTGGTTTTTTTATCTTATTTGTAGAAAGCCCATAAATTAAGATAAGATTGCTAAATGATAATAAACTAAGAGCTATTCCAGAATAAACCAGATATGGGGCCATTTCTAGATACTGTTTTCCATATAATATAGATATTACTATTTCTGGAAGAATAAGATATACTAATACTGCAGAGAGGCATAATAAGAAGATAACTAATAATGATTTTTTAAAAGAACTTGATGAACTCTGATTATTATCATGTTTTTCCGAAGTTATCGGAAACATAGCTTTTCCTATAGCTGCTGTTCCAAAGAAAATAACTTTTCCGAGCATTGACAAAACAGAGTACTTTCCAGCTAAATCCGGAGAGAAAAATCTTTTAGCAAGAATAATATCTAAGTTTAGGAACAAGAAAATTACAAGCATTGAAATAAAATAAGGTATACTTTCAGAATATATCTCATGAAATGATGATTTCTCCTCTTTTTTCCCAAGAATATCTTTATTAAAGTAAAAAGAAAAGATTAAACCAGAAGATATTCCTATTAAAAGCCCTATTATTGCACCAAAAACCTGCATTCCAATGGTTACTAATAAAACTGCAAGCAATAATTTTATTATAGATTCTATTATCAGGCTTAATCCAAGTTTAGTATATTCTTTTCTTCCCTGCAATATTCCTCTTGTTATAGGAGTCAAAAAAGAAAAAAAGATAAGCAAATTAGTCAGAAGAATTAACCAGAAATTTATTTTAAGGAATTCTGAAACAAAAAATGCAACAGGAATTAGTATAAAAAATAAAATTATAGACAAGAATGTTGCTTTTCTTAAGGACTTTTTCATTAGGAATTTTATTTTCCCATACTCTTTTTTTGAACTAAATTTAGTAGTGTATCTTGACATTATATTTTGCAGAGCTTCAATCGGAATTCCGTATAAGTACACAATAGACATAAGTACAGCAAGAATACCATAATTAGCAGGGCCTAGAAGTCTTCCCATTGAGAAATGAAACAAGAAATTAAAAAAATTAAAAAGATTCATAGTAATAAACAGGACTATCATTCCTTTTCCAAGATCACCTGAAAACATCTTTTTTAGCATGTTCTAAAATATTGTTTTTCTGAATAAAGTAATTCCGAGGATGATAATTCCAATCTGGAACAGATTTATCAGGAGAACTACTTCTTTTTCACTAACTTTTTTTCCTTTTTTTAATTTCTTTAATAACCATATTGATATATGTTCTATTCCGTAAAATTTATTATAGGGGAGCTCTAAAAATCCTGCTTTGTCAATCTTTGCAAAACTTTCTTTCTTTAATCCTCCTCTTAATTTCAATATTGTTTCAATTATATAAGGTATGAAAAAGAAAACTGCAATTTTTTCAATATTTCCAAGTATCGCTACAATCGCAATAAGAGCTCCTAAAGAGTATGTAAGAATATTTCCTGGAAAAACTTTAGAAGGATATTTGTTAAAAATATAAAATGCAATCAGGGATAAAACCATTACAAGACAGACTATGCTTAACCAGCTACTCCCAGTTTTCCATGTTATAAAAGTAAGTGCAGAGAGTATTAAAATTCCCTGTGTTGTTTCTAAACCATTATATCCAGCAATAAAGTTAAATGTTGTTGAAGCCCCCACAATTCCAAGAGGAATTAATAGAAGAGGATATAATAATCCAAAATTAATTCCCATCATTGTTGACTCACCCGCGTTAATAACTATAAGAGGTATTGAAGCAAATATCAGAAAGAAGAGTCTTGTTTTTTTAGTTAGACCTATTTTCCATCCAAGAATATCATCTAATAACCCTATAAATGATACCATTAGTATAGATATTAATAATGCAAATATCTCTCTTGTAGTTCCATCATTATCATTAAAATAAAAAGTTCTTATAGATATATAAATAAGAATACCTAACACGAAACCAGAGATGACAGATACTCCTCCTGCTTCTGCAATTTCTTCTTTTGAGGTTTTATGCATATCTCTTCCTGTAAGCCCTGTTCTTTTTGCATTTTTTATCCAGACTGGAGTAAAAAAAAGACTAAGAAAAAAACCAACAAGTACTGGAATAATTAAAATAGATTCCACTTTAATACTCTCCTGTTTTCGCCTCACTTAAATTTTTAGGATAATCTGTCTTTAAGTACTCTTGATTGAGGATTATATTGCTAGGATATTTAACCTCCCAGATTTTTATAGGTCCCTGGACACCCTGATAATAGACAAAATTTCCAATATCTGGTCTTTGCTGTTTTAAGTTTTCAATAACAAGATTATCTTCTGTATGAACAAGTTTAAAGTATTTTGATTCTCTATCAAACAAATAAAGATTAGCTAGTTGAGAGTGAACTGTTCTTTTGCTTAAGTATAGTAATGCTCCATTCTCTTTAACACCCACTCTTCCATCTGCAAGAGAATCTAATCTAGGAAATACAAATACTCCTGCATCCAACCCACTCTTAAAATCATACATTTTTTTATCAGTATAGATATATCTTAAAGGGATAATATATTGTTTTCCATTATAGATAAAGATTACCTCTGGCTGAAGAATTTTTCTTTCTTTATCCACTCCTAATATAACTGCTCCAATTCCAGCTTTCCTTTTAGGCAGGAAAATATTTGTTCCATTCTCAGCCCAGTTTATATCTTCATCATTTATGAATCCTCCAGTATAAATATATCTAGTCTCATTTTTTGTTTCTTGTGTCTGTCTTTCATCCATTAAAAAAGTACTTATCCACGAAAATTTATCATAACTCTCATCTGAACCAATACTTGAAAAAGCAGTATATTTTCCAATATCTGTTGAATCAATAAGAAGGTGTGTTCCATTATGTGCATAAAGGAACTCTAGAGCCTTTGTTTCATCATCTCCTGTTAAAACATGCCTTCCCAGAAGATGATTCCAGTAAACTATTGCATTTCCTCCATCAAGAATAGTTGCTCTCTCTCCAATACTCTGAATCCAGTAACCATAATCCCACCAGTGACCAAATACAGCATTTTCAGAAGTATTATCTCTAATCCAAGCCATTGCTTTTTGCCACTGCCACTGATAAGGGCCTGGAGCAAAACTCTCAGCCGCCGCCTTTGATTCTTTATAATAAGCCCATAAAGTAAAAATTGAGGAAAGTATTATAATCAAAACAATAAAACCTATAAAGAATTTGAAAGTTTCATCTTTTTCCTGATTATATTTTTGTACTGATTTAACTATTAAAAAAGAAATTGCAACAGGACTTATTGCTCCAAGAACCATAATAAGTCTTATTCCTCCTCTTGCACCAATTATTCCAATCGTGAGTACAATAAAATAGAGTATATACTCAAAATTAAATTCTTTAAATAAAGAACCTTCTCCCTTTTTAAGATAATTATGATATGTGTAAAAGAACATTCCTAAAAATAATATCCAACCACTAAAATAAACAATCTGGCTTAGCCCACTTACTCCATTTAATGTGCTGCTTGGTGAGTATCTGCTAAATATTAAACAGATTAAAAAGACAAAATAACTTAAAGTTAAAATCCACCTATCTTTTTTCCCAAGTTTGCTTATTAAACTGCTGAATAAAACAACACATCCAACAAAGAACAACCAGAAGTATAAAGGTATATTGAATTTTACAGGTCCAAAACTTCCTTTCCAGTCATCAGAGAAATAAGGCTGTTTATTTTCAGCTACAGTCAGACCAAATCTGGTACTTGTGGGAGTTATGAGGCTGCTTTTTATCTCATTAATTTGATTTATAATAAAGTCAGGACCAAGTGTAAAAAGGATAATTATAATAAGTATCAATATAGGAATTATAACTAAGAATAATTCTTTTGGAAGTTTAGATTTTTTTCTTATATTATCTATTTTTTCACTTTTTGAGATTAATAAATAAACTCCTACAAGAATAAGAACACCTATAGCCAATCCTGTAGATATAGATGTAACAAGATTTTTTAGAGTATATCTTGTAGAGAAAGGAAATATTACTGTGATAGAAGTTATAGTCCAGACAGCATATGCTATAAATTTATCTCTGTCGATTTTTCCAAGTAGAAGGGAGATAAATATAGCTGAAGGGATTGTTAGGAATACAAACAAAACTCCTCCCCAAATTAAAGCCATTAATGCAGTTGCAATTCCAGATAATGCTCCAAATATAATCTTATTTCTGAATTTTTCTGAGCTAAAAGCCTCTAAAAAAAAGTAAAATGCCATGAACATAAAGAAAAAAGCAGCAGACTCTTTTTCAGGTATTCCTGCAATTGTTCTTGGAAGCAGAGAGGGAATAAGGACAAAAAAGAGAGTAGATATAAGCGCAATTATATTTTTTGTTAAGTTATTTTCCTTATAAAATACTTTTCTTGCAAACAAGAAAAAAGCAATTGCTGTTAGTGCAGCCATGAATACTGGAAATAATATTGCTGCATAAGTTACTGTTGTTTCCTTATAGAATAGAGAGAGAGTGTGATAAAACCAGTCAATCATGTAAGCTAAAAGCTTCATCTCTCCAGAAGTATCATACCCTATAGGAACATATCTCATAGTATCATTAATCATTAGCTTTCCATGTTCAACTATATATTCTGTCCACCTTAGAAATAAAAAAGGATCTAAATCAGGCCCTAGAGTCCAGGTTCCAGTAGTTATATCTTTTAACCTAGGAATATTTCTAGTTCTTATATACACACTAAGAGAGACTATAAATAAAAGTATTAAATAATAAATCCAATCTTTTTTTTGTTTGAAAAATTCAGCTATTTTTTTCTTTCTTTTCTCTAATTCTAAAGAGTCATCCTGAAAATCATCATTTTTTTTATCCATATCAAGATTACTCCATTTCCAGCAATTCTTCAGCATTAGGTTCTTCAATCATCTTACCCTCATTACAATAAGGGCATTTTTTACCACTCTTGTCAGTCTCAGATTCAACCCTATACTTACATCTTTTACATACAAATCCTGTCATGTCCTATGGAAAAAAACACGCTATTTAAAATTTGCTATACCTTGATTTTTAAGAAGTTATTTAAAAATCATAGGAGTAAGATAAACTTCAATAATTCCTGCAATTAATAGTATGATTATGGCTATAAACAAGAGAACAACTACATTTTCAGCAATTCTTAAAAATTTTTTATCCCTGATCCCATTTCTAATAACTCCAACTCCAAATATTCCACCTGCAAGAGCAGTTATAAAATATGCTGCAATTTCCGGGAACCCATGTATCATATATCTGGCAAGGCCAAGAGGAATTTCACTTATGTTATATTTTGCAAATATACTTATTGCTGAAGAGATTACACTTGCATTCCAGGCAAGGACAAATATTGCTCCTGCTCCAAAAATAAGAGAGAAAATTAAAGTAAATATCATTACATAAACATTATTTTCTATAATTGACAGAAGCCTCATCTCTTTTGTTACAGCTCCTGTAACAACAGCTTTTCCTTCAATAGAGTATTTTGCAAGGCAATCCTGAACATTTCCAGGTTCATTTATCATACAAAATGTTTCTAGCTGAGCATTAAACAGATTAGAATTACCCAAAACAATATTAAAAAAAGAGAATGCAACTACAAATCCAAGAAACAACCACATAAAAGAGAATATTGCATCACTATGTGCTTTCCATACACTAAAAAATCCCTCTATTTGTTCATCCTCTTCCTCCTCTTTTTTTATTGTAAAATACAAAAAAGGAAGAGAGAACATAACACAAAAAGTAACAACAATCATTCCAGAATATTTTGAGAGAACAGCATCACCACTAAAAAACCAGTTTACCAAGATAAGTGAGAGTGATGCATAAATAAGCCCTACAAAAAACATTTTCCACACTCTTTTTTCAGAACTCATCGGGTTAATAATTGCCTCTAGCATGGATATATTAAAAAAGAGGAATTTTTAAAGCTTCGTGAAAGTTTAAATGAGATAATTGTTGTTATTAATTATAATAAAGCTTAATAACTAACAAACATATTTGAAAAAATGGTAAAAACCTTTAAACTTCCTGAGAAAGGAGATGTATCTTCAGAATACTTTCGTATGAGAAATGAGCACTTAATGGATATTACTAAAAATATATTAAGAAATGAGACAATTTATTTTAAGAATGGATTTTCTATTCTCTCCGTGGTAGTTGGTGATTCTAAAAAGGAAGAATTTAAAGCAATAATTAATAACACTTATCAGAGAGAAATAATTTTATTAGATGAAAATTTTTATGTTACTGCAGAAAAATTAGCTAAGAAGTATGAAGGAGTTACAAAATGGCTACGCTCAACTTATGGTTTCTTAGACAGATTAAATATTCCTAAAGAAGAGTGGACTATAAAGTTTTAGAGTTCATTAAACAAAAGCATTTTTATAAAAAATAGAAAGATTTAAATATAACTTAAAGTTATATTTATTATGGCAGCAATAACAAGAATAAGAACTTTAGGAGGTTCCCTTGCAGTAACAATTCCAATAGAAATTGTCAGAGAGCAGGGTTTTAAGGAAGATGAGATTGTAGAGATAGAAATCAAGAAACATAAGAAAGATTATTTTGGGGCTTTGAAAGGAATAGGTAAGTTCACCGAAAAAGATAGAATGGGAGAAAGATAATGAGCCATATAATTGATTCTTCAGCATGGGTAGAATATCTAAATGGAAGTGAAGTAGGAAAAAAGGTTAGCAAGATTCTTGAAAAGGAAAAAGACATTTATATTATTTCTATAATTCTTTCAGAGGTAATTAGATATGTAAAAAGAAAAAAAGGGAATGTTGAACTTGCTTATGAAGCTTTAATTAAGAATTCAAGACTTATTGAAATAACTCCTAGAATAGCTAAAGAAGCAGGAATTATGCACTTTGAGATGAGGGAGAAAAGTAAAGACTTTCCACTAGCAGATGCACTGATTATTTGCACTGCTAAATCTTTTAAATCAAAGATTATAACTAAAGATAGTCATTTTAGAAAGTTTAAAGAAGCTGAGATGATTTAATAAAAAATAGTGAAAATGAATGCCAAACAAAAGAGGAAGTTTAATCAGATTGCAAAAGATATTTCAAGCATAAAAATTCAGGGAGCAAGAAATATAGCAAAATCAGCTTTAATAGCTTATAATCTAATTCCCACGATAACATCAAAAAAACTGCTTTTGTCGTTAAGACCAACAGAGCCCATGATGAGGAAAGTCCTTGATATGGCTGAAAGAAAAAATAACTCAAAAGAAATAATAAATCATTTTACAGAATCTCAATATAAGATAAATAAATATGTTTTAAAATTAATAAATAAAGATGATGTTGTCTTTACACACTGCCACTCTACAAATGTAATTAATGCACTAATTTATTCCAAAAAGAAAGGAAAAAAGTTTCAGGTTTACAATACAGAGACTCGGCCGTTATTTCAGGGAAGAAAAACCTCTCAGGAATTAAGAAAAGCAGGAATAAAAGTAACACAATTTATTGACTCTGCAATGAAGCAGGCAATAGACAATTCAGATATAATTTTTCTTGGAGCAGATGCCATACTTAAAAAAGGAGTAATTAATAAAATTGGTTCTGGTTTAATAGCAGAGACAGCACGAGACAATATTGGGAAAAAGGTTTCATTATATATCATAGCTGACTCGTGGAAATACACTAAAGATAAAGTCCCTATTGAGAGTAGGAAACTAAATGAGGTTTGGGATAAAGCTCCAAAAAATATAAAGATAAAAAATCTTACTTTTGAATTTATTCCAAAAAAATACATTAAAGCAGTAGTAAGTGAATTAGGAATACTAAGCTATACTAATTTTTTGAAGAGAGTTGAATAATTACAATAATCTTTATATATTGTTTTTTGAGTAGTTGATAAAATGGGATTTTCTGCAGGAGTTTATTTTGGAGATAATGGAAGAAAATATATAGCTATTTATAATTTCAATCATGATGTTTCTGTAAAAATCCCTTCTATAGCTGGAAATCTTGACCATCTTGCACATTTTTCATATTCTCGTGGTAGGAAAAAAGGAGGAGTGGATATTTTTAGTTTACAAGGAGTTGAGATTCCAGAAATTGTAAAAGTTACTAAAGATATTAGGAAAAACAAAAGTAGTTATCTTATTGATGATAGAACCTGGAGAAGAAGCGGCAAAAGATACTTAGAGATTAGCAAGGTAATCAAATCCCCTGAAAAATATGATATTCATTACGAGCTAACAAAAGAGGCAAAAAAAATAAAATCAGAAATTTACGGATTAACTGCTGCAGATATTTTTGATTTTTGCGAGGAAGATTTTGCAAATAGTTTAAGAGAGGAACAGCCTTTTGAAAAAATTGTATCTGAGATAGTTCCAAAAACAGAGCTAAAAATGATTACTCCTAAAAGAGTGCTCTGGGGTGGAAAGCAAGATTTTGTTCCTGACTGCATACTTGAAGCTAATCTTGATTTTGGAAAAGGCTGTATCTCTGGGTGGATTCCAGGAGATAAAGCATCTTTTGATGGCAAGACTTTTGAAGATTATTTTTTATCTCCTGGTGCAGAATGCGGGTATTGTTATGCTGGAAGAAGACATCAGACATTTGCTAAAAATATTTATGAATTTGATAAAGAGAGATTAAAGAAAGAATTAATGGGGGAGTGTATCTTAGATTTTAATACTCAGAAAATTTTAGGAAGACCTGTAAAAATTTTAAGGTTTGGAAAGAGAACAGAATCTTACATTCCAATTTCTCCTTTTTCTGATTTTTTTGTTCAAGCTTTAGAAGTTACTGCAGAAACTAAAACTCAGAATATTATTCCTACAAAATTTCTTACTTTTAACAAAGAGATAGCTAATCTTCTAAAAAAAACAAAATCAACATTATTATTTAGCATAGGTTTTGACGAATATGAATTAGGTGCATTAGAATACGGGTGTAACAATGAATTTAGGCTAGAACAAGCTTTAAAATATAAACAAGCAGGAGTTAACTCGATAATTTATCTGCTTGCTGTTGCAAATAAAGCTCCAGATAAGAGAGAGAATAATATTTTTAAATTTGCAGAGAAAAATAAGATTAAAGTTCAGATTTTACCAATGAGATTTTCTAGGAAAGACTTAACTCTTAAACTTACCGGGGTTCCATGGGATATTTTAAAAGATGATTCAAAACAACCAACATTGCTAAAAGACCATTATGAAGAGTCAAGAGGTAGTTATTACTATGAAAATAGCTGTCTAACTGTGAGAAATATACATCCTTTCTGGTTAAATCTTATTAAAGACAATAATAAAGAAAATTTTAGAATGTGTCATCATGATAGTGAAGATACTTATTGTGGAGGGTGTTTTCATAAGAAAGGAATAATTATACCTACAAAAGAAGTTTCAAAACAAAAATTTAAGAATAATTATAATAAAAGGAAAACAGCAAAAAATTTAGAAAAGAAATTGTTTTAATTCTTCTCCTCTCTTTCCTGCTCTTGAATTAGAACTTTTTCTATCTCCTAATTTATTCTAAATTTAAAATTTAGTGTTTTTTGGAGATATTAATCACTAATTCAATATTTGAATTTTCTTTCATATTCTTTATGAGTCATCCACTCGAGAATTATAGAAACAACATAAATCTGCTGGTTTTCAATTGAATATAACAAGCGCCATGCAGTTGGTAAATCATATTTCCATAAATTAGTTATTTTATACTCTTTTGGAATCAATTTTTTTGGAATTTGTATTCCACAAAAAGCATTTTTTTCTATGTCTTCAAAAGCTCTAATTAACCAAGAGTAAATTTCTTTTTCATCTCCAATCTCATCTTTTAACTTTTCAAAGGCTTTCTGAACTTTCTCATCTGAAAATCTAATCTTAGATGGCAGTTCCATTTTTTCTCCAGAATAGATGTTTATACTTTTCTATTTCTGATTTTTTTTCAGGATAGTATATCCAACCTATTTTTCCATCCCTATCTATAGATATTTTTCTTGAATATAATAAATAATCAATAATTACACAAAAGGTTTGATACATTACTTTTTTTGGGAGATTCTCCCACAAAGCTCTTTTTTTATACTCTCCATCTTTTTTCTTAATAAATTCTTCAACCATTAAGACAGTGTCTAATCTCGGAAATCTTAAAATTCCTTTTAATTCTTTATTTTCTTGTGCTTGATTCATGTTATATCTAATGATATAACAATATTTAAATGTTTCTTTTGTTAAAAAGTTCCATTACATAAGATATATATCACTTCTTCTCCTCTCTTTCCTGCGCTTGAATTAGAACTTTTTCTATCTCCTCATTCATTCCATCTAAATTGCTTTCTAACTCCTGTCTAGCTTCTCCTAGCCTGCTCATTTGTTCCTCAATCATCTTCTGGGTTTCAGGAACACTTTTTTTTACAAAATTTTTACTTCCAACATCTACTGTTAAATCTTCTGATAAGATTTTTGCCTTTACAAATATTCCTCTGCCAATAGGGGCAAAAATTTCTCTGTCTTTCCCTCCAGTAATCTCTCCAAGTCCGATGCTTAAATTGTTAAGCTCTATTATCCCATTATCAACTGCCTGAATCTGCTGTTGCAACTGTCTAATCTGCTGTTCAAACATGCTTAACCTGAATATTAACTCCTGCTGTTTGTCATCCATTTTTTAAAGAGAAAAAGGGAGTTTTTAAGGGTTTGTCTCTTTACACAACATCAAAAACCTTTCTGAAGATTATGCTTGAAAGTATACTAGCACCTATATACCACCATATCCATCCAGATAGCACTCCAGTATAAACATCTTTAATCCACCAGAATAAAATTATTATCGGTATAAATGTGTAAATCATTGGTTTGAAGGAGTGCTTCATTAGCTCCATAGAACAATCCATCATCTCTTTGTTGATTTTTTGAATGCTTTCAGGATTTCCCTTGTTGTCTTTTAATTTAATCTGACATGCCTTTGATATTTTTTTAAGCTCTCTCATTCTTTCCTGGTCAGTAACTTTTTT